>JACPGZ010000038.1 GCA_016188895.1 Candidatus Pacearchaeota archaeon | reverse complement strand
TGAATTAATTAAAGAAGGTTTATTATTAGGAAAGCCAACATCCTATGGTTTAGAAATTTCTCTAAATATTGTAAAGAAAAAGGAAATTGAAGAATTTATTGAGAAAAACTAGTGTAGATGATATTATATTTTGTTTTTATAATTTATTTCTATCTTGTCTCTTACCAATTAAAATACATCCTTCCCCGTCAATAATTGCTCCAATATAAGCTAATTCTTTCATTAAAATAAAAAAAGAAATAAAATATAAATACTTTGTGTTAGTGCCTGACAAGTGTGACAAGTGAAAAGTGCACTGTCACTACTCTAATTAGACGACAGATATGGTCCAATTAACAGTGAGTTGATCGTTCGTTTGCAATGTTACTGATGTAAATGTATTTGATGCGAATAATCCGCCTGTTGCATTCTTTAGTCTTGTTACGTTTGTTATCCTGTTATCGCATGATGATGTGAATGTTGCAACAATGCTCCAGTTTCCATCATTGGAATTTATCGTGTTATATGTTCCAGTAGCACTTGTCAATCCGCATCCATTATATTCAACAAAGCTTTCACTTGCGTCTGCTATTGGAGCTGCACATGAGGTTGTCCCAGCAGATGCATTGCATAAGGTAATATTCCTGATAGTTCCACTGCTTCCACCACCGAGCAAATCTCTTGTTATGTTTTTTCCTGCATTATAAAGCAAATTATGGCTGCACTCCTGCAACTCGCCATTCTTGTATATGCAGACATAAGCCCTATAATTAATTCCGCTGCTGACAACTGGAAATACAGTTGATATACTTGCTGGTCCTGGAATCACTAAAGTCAAAACAATCGCGCTCATTAATGTTACTGCTATCACACTCATAAAGATTTTATTATCCATTTTTCCTCTTTTGTTAATTTACTAAGAAAAATTATATTTATAAATCTTTCTGTTTTTTGGGTTTTGCATTATTTTTATCCAATCTTGTTTTTTGGTTCACTTTTTTGTATTCTGCCTGATTTTCTTGTTCTTTTTTTATTCTTGTTTCTGGTTTTCTTTGGCAGCAAGATTCCTTTTCTTCTTAACTCTTCTGCAAGCGCCCTTGCTTTTTTCTTGCTTTCTAACTTCTTGAGCATATTATACAAGTTATAAACCAATAATGATATTGCCACTGTAATAATCACAGACACCATTATCCCAACAATCTTTTCCGCATTAATCTTTTCTTTTATAGTTATAACAGAAGAGCTTGTAGACACTATATTTTTATATATAACATCTGCCGCTAAAACATATCTACCTGGCTTGAAATTATTTGGAATTTTAATTTCTCTCACAATAGATGTTTTTGTGTCAACTGCCAATGTTTCAGAATATGAGAATAAAATATTATTGTTCAAGTCTTTAAGATAATAAGTAAGCAAAACATCCACTCTTCCTTCTTCGCCAAGATTAATTATCTCCATTGTCACAAAAATATCGCTCCCAGCTCTTACCTCCTTATATCTTGTTGGAATATCTAGAACAACATCAAATAATTTTTCAGCAGTTTCAACTTCAATAATTAAAAGAGTTTCTTGTATTATGCCCTCTGCCTCAACAATTATTGTAGATGTATATGTTCCTGGCTCTTGCGGAGCTGTAATAATTAAATCAATCCCCTCGCTTTCGTTAGGCGCTAAAGAAAATACGCGCGGATTCTGTGTAACATATTCTCTCAATCCAGCTCTTCTAACAACAAAATTAAGAGCTTCTGTGCCATTGTTTATAACACTAAAAAATGCTTTTCCTGTCTCGCCAAGCTTTAATTTAACAAATATTTCTTTCTTATCAATGTAAAAGCTCTTTACAATTCTCTTTCCTAAACTCCCTCCGCCTCCAGAAGGCGCAGGTGATTCAGATGGCGAAGGAGAAGGGGTTGGCGCCGCCTCTAATCCAGGAAGCCCAAATATCTGCCTTATAACATCAAAAATATTCCTAAAAAGAATGGCAATTCTATTAAGTGCTATATCAATTCTTATAGATTGATATATATCAACAATAAACACATTAAATGTTGTGAAAGAAAATCCAGTTAAAATGCTAAATCCTTGATTCACATTTCTCGGAATTGTGATGAATCTACCTGTAACTATATTGGCATTTATTAATTGAACTATACTTTTGAAAATAAATATTACTCTAAACGCAATAGCATTAATATTAATATTTTGTGCGATACTTCTAACTGGATTAAATATTCTGAACACTGCGTCATTAATGTCAATAATATGGTTAATTGTTCTTGATATTGTTACAAATTTAGTAACAGCGTCATTGAGGTCTATTATCTGAAATACGCTTCTAAATCCAACAAATGTTCTGAACACAGCGTCATTAATGTCAAATAACTGAAAGATTCCTCTTGCTCCAATAAATACTTTAATAACAGAGTCATTCAAATCCACTACTTGAGCAATAAGTCTTGGAATTGCCACAAACCTTGCAAAAGCGTCATTAAGATCCAAGAGCGCAAATACATTCCTGAATCCTGCAAATGTCCTTGCAAGCAAAATATTGACATTTATGCTTTGAGGAAGATATCTTACTCTTAAAATTGTTGTTGATACAAGCTGATTAATTGAGAATGTATCAAAAACCTCTCTTGAAAGTAAGTTGCCAATGTCAGTAAATGTTGCTGTTATAAATTCATTGATTGAAAAAGTCTGGAAAACACTTCTGAATGCGCTTAATATTCTTGTAATACTGTCCTGAATATCGATTACTTGAAATATTCCCTTTGTTCCAATAAATAACCTATATACCGCGTCATTCAAATCAACAAGCTGGGCAATATTTCTAGCTCCAATAAAAATTCTGACAGTTGCGTCATTTATATCTAATAATTGGAAAACTCTTATTAAAGATCCAAATACCTTTGTAGCAGCATCGTTCAAGTCAACAATCTGCGCAATTCCTCTCACTCCAAAATAGAACTTTGCAATAGAATCATTTATGTCAATTAATTGTGTAATGCCTCTAAACCCTGCAAAAATTCTTGTGACAGAATCATTCAAATCAACAAGCTGAACTACATTCCTTAATACACCAAATCTTGTTGTTAATATTGCATTCAATGTAATCTGCTGGCTGCTGGTTCTAAACCCAGCAAGCATTCTAAATACAGCATCGTTTATATCAGTAACTTGAAATACATTTCTAAATCCTGTAAATAGCCTGACAACAAAATCGTTGATATCAGTTAATTGACTTATATTTCTCAATCCAACAAATATCCTGAATACAGCATCATTGAGGTCAACAATTTGGAAGACATTTCTAAATCCTGTAAATAGCCTGAATGTTGCATCACTTAAATCAACAAGTTGAAATATTCCCTTTGTTCCAATAAACACTCTAAACATAGCATCATTAATATCACCAACTGCAAATATGCTTCTTGTCCCTAAATATGTCCTCTGGGTAAAAGCATTAATTGAAAATGTCTGGGAAACATTGCCTGAAAACAAGTTACCAATATCTATTAAAGTTGCTGTTGCAGAATCATTAATGTCTATAATCTGGAAAACACTCCTGAAAGCTGATAATACTCTTGCAACAGCGTCGTTGATATCTAAAATTTGAAATATGCCCCTTGTTCCTGCAAATATTCTGGCTATAGAGTCATTAATATCTATATTCAAAGAAATTCCTCTCAAAGCTGCTAATACTCTTGCAACATTATCGTTTATGTCAATTACTTGTCCAATAGCTCTTGGAATTGCCACATAACTAACAATATTTTCATTAATATCAATAAGTTGAAATATAACTCTAAATCCTGCAAAGACTCTGAACACAGCGTCATTTATATCAATTAATTGATAAATAGCTAGTGGAACTGTTCTTAACCTGAATACAGCATCATTCAAATCCACAATTTGTGTTGCTCCTCTAAGCCCAATGAATATTCTTATAACAGCATCATTGATATCCAAAGACTGGCTGATTATCCTTCCGCCACCAAAAATCCTGAAAACCGCATCATTAATGTCAATAAGTTGAAAGCTACTTCTCGCTCCAATAAATATTCTGAAAATTGCATCTGTAATATCAATAGATTGTGCTATATTTCTCAATACACCAAAGTTCCTGAACATTGCTTCATTTATGTCAATTAAATCAGCTACACTTCTCAAACCTAAGAATATCCTAGCAGTTGCGTCATTGATGTCTATTAATTGGCTTGCTGCCTTTGTCATTGTGATAAATCTAGCAACATTGTCATTAAGGTCAACTACTTGGAATGTATTTCTCAATCCCACAAATGTCCTAAATACTGCGTCATTAATATCAACAAGCTGGCTAATAGCTCTTGGTACTGTTCTTAATATA
Organism: Candidatus Pacearchaeota archaeon; assembly: GCA_016188895.1. Classification (GTDB taxonomy): domain Archaea; phylum Nanobdellota; class Nanobdellia; order Pacearchaeales; family GW2011-AR1; genus JACPGZ01. Next base: position 2,372 of record JACPGZ010000038.1, on the reverse strand, counting down.
TTAACAGCATCATTAATGTCAATAAGTTGAAATATACTTCTTAATGCTGATAGCACTCTTATGAGCATATCATTTAAATCAAGAAGTTGATAAATATTCCTAAGTCCTAATAAGATTCTTGCAATAATATCATTAATATTAAAATTAAGTAAGGTTAATCTTAAAGTTCCTGTCAATCTTGTCAATAGAGAAGTAAAAGCAAGTGAAGCAGAAACATTTGCACTAAAAACATTTCCACCCGGAGCACTTGTTATTGTCACATTCCACTTGCTTGTTATATTACTTGTTGTCATAGCTGAAGTTCTGTTTGCATAAGCAAAGAATGTGTGATTCGTCCCTATCGTGCCAGTTGCATTAACCCAAAATGTAACTAATTGGCTCTGTCCTGCATTTAATGTTATGTTTCTTGGATTGGATTCATTTGTGTAGAAAGGAGTTGCTCCTGTTGTTGTTGAAACCAGCCCTGATTTTGTCGCAGCTCCGCCTGCTACTGCAAAACTCTCTATTATTATGTTATCTCTTAAAATGGGAGAATAGAAATTAGTGACATCTGTTCCATTTGAAGATGCAAGGAATGTAAATTCAAGACTAATATTATAAACACTGGTTGATATGCTAAAATTAGTTATTTTATTGTCTCCGTCGCTTATGTTTTGAGGTGTTGTATTCTCTATATTTGAGCCTGTTTGATTATAGCCAAGAAGCCTTAAAGAAATATTTGTATTCATCAGAAGAGTTGCATTTGTTGTTACATTTACTCTGTTAAGCGTTCCGTCCTGCGATATGCTTATATTTGTATAATTGAATATCATTGATGCAGGCGTTTTATATCGATAAGATTGATTGTTGTAGATTGCAGAGATTTCATTAGCAGAAAGAGAGCGGTTGAATATCATAACTTCTTCAATTCCTCCGCTCCACATATCACTATTGCCTGTATTTCCTATCATAATATCAGATGTAGTTCCGTCTCCAAAAGTAATAGCACTTAAATTTTGTCTAGTAGTCCCATTAACATACAAAACTCTGTTAGTTCCATTAGCTACCACAACAAGATGAACCCATTGATTTGCAGGAAGCCCATAACTAAAAGAATCTACATTGCCAGTAAACCCTCTGAAAGTAACCGCTCCTGATTCAGCGTAAAAAATCCATCTTGTTGTTGATGAAGAAAAACCATTCTGCTTGGACACAATTCCCCTAAAATCAGCATAATCCCCAGTTGCCTTAACCCAAACTGAAATAGTTAGATTTCCATTTGAAGCAGGGTCAAAACTGCTTCCTTCAACTTCTATTCTATCATTAACACCGTTACCTATTGAGAAATTATAATAACCCCCATATATACTATTTGATGAAGATGGAATCCAATTTATCCTGCCTGCAGCGGTTTGAATCCTTATGCCGTTATTATTATAGGGCGAATAATCATAAGTTATATTCGCAGGACTAGTATGATTAACATCAAACGGCATATACAAAACTAAAGATGAATCATTAGTAGTAATATGAGCCAAAGGATATGCCTCTGTTGTTATGTTGTTTTTTGTTGAGGCATAACTATCAACATCATCTATTGTTATAGTTGGGTCAAGGAAGATGTTATTAAGATTTGATAGGCTAACTTGTGAGAAGTTGAAGTTAATTATTATATTGCTGTCTATGCTGTCTATTTTTATTGGAATGCTTTGATTTATTGTTATGTTAATTGCATCTCCGCTTTCATTAAATGTTGAAATATTGGTTGTTATCTTGAATGAATTAAGAATATCGCTGAAATCATAAATAACATATCTGTCTTCTATCAGCAAACCTTTTATAACAGAACCTGATTTGTATCTGAATCCATTGCCAAATGTTTCAAGAGGAGCATTTGAAGATATATTGAACTGAATTTCCCTGTTATTGGTGTTCCTGATTAATGTTCCCTGCACTCCGCCTGGAATTGTGATGTTGGGCGCAAACTTGTATCCATTTGAGTTTGATTGAATAATGTTTGATACAAGTGAACTAATATTAAATGAATTTCCATTTACTATTGCAGTCAGTGTTATATTAATCTCTGTCCCGCCCTGCCTGTAGCTCAAAGTCTGATTAGATGAACCTGTTGTTAAAGATGTAGCTGCCCAGAAACTTGTTCTCTCCAGTTCTGAAATAGGGTCTAAACTTACATTAATCTCCCCGCAGTTTACATTCCTGCATGTCACATTTAATGTTACATTGAAAAACAGGTTTTGAGTTGCATTTACTTGAGATGCAGTTGGATAGAGCAAGTCAAGGTCTATTTTGGAAGCATTTGTAAGAGTTGTTAATGAAGGGATTATTGTAATTTGCTGAAATATAACTCTAAATCCTGCAAAGACTCTGAACAC
>JACPGZ010000040.1 GCA_016188895.1 Candidatus Pacearchaeota archaeon | reverse complement strand
CCTTCTTTAAAGTCTGCTTGATTTAAAATGTCTTCTGGAATTATAATCCTATATTTGTAATATTGCTTATTTTTGTATTTTCTAGACTTAGTTTTCTCAATTTTCATTAATTAATTATGTTACTACTTACTTATAAATATTTAGAGGACGAAAGGTTTATATAGTTTAGGGGACTAAAAATTAGATGTTTAAACTTTCAAAGGAGCAAAGCATTTAAAATGAAGAAGTATCAGATATTATATAAGCGGAGGGGTAGAAAAAAGATGAAAATAGGAGAGTTTGATTTGAATAATGTTTATTGTGGGGATTGTGTTGAACAGATGAAAAAGATACCCGATAACTCAGTGGATATAGTGGTTACATCTCCCCCTTATGATAAAGTAAGAGATTATAATGGCGGAATAAAATTTGATTTACATGAGACAGGAAAGCAAATCTTTAGAATTTTAAAAGATGGGGGAATTGCTGTTATGGTTATTCAAGACCAAACAAAAAACTTTGGAAAATCATTAACTTCTTTTAAAACAATTATAGACTGGTGTGATAACATTGGTTTTAAATTATTTGAAACTGTGATTTATAGAAAGCATGGACCAGAAGGAGCATGGTGGAAGCAAAGATTTAGAATTGACCACGAATATATGCCTATTTTTTTAAAAGGAAAAAAACCAAGATATTTTAACAAAGAACATCTAAAAATACCTTCTAAACATGGTGGTAAAGTTATGACAGGAAGTGGTGCAAGAAGAACAGATGGAACAACAGGACCTCTAGTAACAAGACCAATAAATCCTATGAAATGCAGGGGCACAATTTGGGATTATTTGATGGCAGGAGATAAAAATCCGTTAAAAAGAAAACATCCAGCAGTTTTTCCAGACCAGATACCATTTGATTTTATTCAGTGTTTTTGTTCTCCCGACGGAATTGTTTTAGACCCATTCGTAGGTTCTGGTTCAACATTAGTTATGGCCAAAAAATTGGGAAGGAGTTTTATTGGTTTTGATTTGGTCCCTGAATACTGCGAATTGGCTAAACAAAGGTTAGAAGAAGAATTTGATGATTCACAACAGAAATTAGGGTAGTTTATCTGGTTCTTCTAAAGTATATTCAATGTTATCTCCGGAAGTCATAGCCCAAGATAAAGGGTTTTTATTCAGTAGTTCTGCATAGTTTCGTGTATTAATTCTTTTATTATTCCCTTTAAAATCACTCTTTGTAAATTTGGATAAATCGAAATTTTCCCATAACCAGTTTTCTTTCTTGAATTCCCAGCCAGTGAATTTAGATAAAATCATTATAAAATCTTTTATTCTTTTTACTGCTTCTTTTTTAAGAAAATAATAGCCATCTACTATTTCCAAATTATAGGGTGATCCATTTTTCTCAGAAATTCTCAATCTATCTCCTCTTTCTTTAGAAACACTTATTTTATCCCTCTCTCTAAAGAAATTATCCATTTCTAGCATCAAATTATATACAGAATACTTTTCACTTTTGAATATTGTGTTTAATGGACTATTATACTCATTTGAGATAAGGTAATTAAGCCAGTTCAATACATTTTCTGGATATTTAAACAAAACATTAAAAGTACCATCTGTAAAAAATAAGGGTGCGATAGCATCTTCCAAAATATTTATTTTTAAATGATGTCCTAGAATCCCTAAGAGCATATGAATCGTTGCCAAAGGATATTTTAATCTGAAATCATGTAACCCGTCATATTCTCTAAGGTTATTTGGTTGTATGCAATTTTGAAAATTATTCCAATTTGAGGGTTTAGAATTTTTATTGAATAGAAGCATGTGGTGGCCAAAACTTTTAATATCTTTTCTAAATATCTCCATATCTAAAAATACGCAATCTTTTGCCGATAATCCTCTCTCTAAAATTAATATCTTCCCATCATAAAAACCCTTAATCTTCCAATTTAATGTGTATGACATTAATAAACCACAGAGCAAACCATCACTATCTGGACTTATAATACAGTTTACGTCTTTTTCTACTATCCGAGGATGGTTCTTTATTAGTCTTTCATAATCAATCCCGTCTCCTTGCCTTTCTTTTAATAGTAACTGTATTCTTGATGTCATAAAAAACCAAACAAAGTATGTTTTTTAACTCTTTCTATCAAGTCTACTAATATAATTTGAATTGAAAAGCAATTAATTTTTCTCTCTCCAGCTCCAATAACTATCCTTCCCTATGATAATGTGGTCTAAAACTACAATGCCTACAATTTCTCCCGCTTTAACTATTTCTTGTGTAACTCTTTTATCTTCTATTGAGGGCTTTGGATCACCAGAAGGATGATTATGAATGAGTATTATTTTAGAAGCAGAATTTTTAATAGCAGGATTCAAAATTTCTTTAGGATCTGCTATTGCAGTATCTGAATTCCCTATTGATATGACTTTTTCTCCTAATATATGGTTTTTAGTTCCTAACATAAGTATTGTAAAAATCTCTTGTTTTTTGTTTGAAAGTTTTTCTTTATAGATATTGAAAACATCTTTTGAACAAGTTATTTTTTTAATCGGATTTTTGGCTTGATTCGTTCTTTTTACTATTTCATTAATTGTGAGAATCTGCATAGCTTTTGCAGGACCTATACCTTTTATCTTCTGCAATTCTGTTAGAGAGCAATCAAATAATTTATCAAGTCCATATTCTTTTATTAAACGATTTGACATATCAACCACATTTTCGCCAGGAACAAGTTCTCCTTTTTCATTCTTTTTTCCTCTTGTTCCTGTTCTTAGAAGTATCGCAAAAAGCTCTGAATCGCTAAGAGCTTCTGGGCCATGTTTTAGAAATCTTTCTCTTGGCCTATTTTGTTCAGGAAGATCTTTGACTTTCATTTTATAACTTTGAAAAAGATATTTTCTTAAACTCGATTCTTCTTTCTGTTTCAGAGAAAATTATTTTAAATTGGCTAAAAAACCCAAGCCTTCCAATTATTAGATTTAAGCCTTCCTTTTCCGGAACTAAAATTGGAATATCAAAATCATAAAATTCTCTACCTTTCCCAAAATGAATCTTTATTTTTCCTTCTTTTGATTTTACAGCCACTCCTGAGATTCCTGACACCTCATTTTCACCGCCATATTCTATTTTAATTACTTCAGCCAACTCTTTTGGGATTATTGTAATATCAGAGCCTGAATCAAGTATTCCAAAAACATTCAATTTTTCTTCGCCGATAATTAATGGTATCATTGGTCTGAAAATAGATTTTCCGGACTTCAATTGAACCGTTGAAAGACTTGCTATGCATTACTATTTTATTATCTATTACAGCCACCCATTCTCCTGCATACTTTGAAGTTTCCTCTTCAGACAATGATTCAAAGTTTGATATTATATCTTGCATAATCTATGTATTAATTCTATGTATTTAAAATTTTGCTTTTATTCATCTTTCTTTCTTTTTCTTAAGAATTATTTTTCCTGTTTTAGCGTCAATATCAAGTTCTTCACCCTCTTCAAACCCTGCTTCTCTCACCATCAGCGGAGGTATATTGACTATATACTTATAATAGTCCTTATTTTTGTGTTTTCTTAAAAATCTTTTCTGAAGTTTCATGTTTTAAGATGGAAGATTTATTATATAAATCTTGAGGCGCCGAAAGGTTTTTATATATGAGGCACCTAAAAGAAAAATGAAAAAGAAGTTTGTTGGAATTGGCTGGAAAAGCAAAGTAGCGCTAAAAAGAGCTACTTACAGCATTTCAATTAACAAGCTGGTTGCAGAAGGGAATTGCCTTGAGAAAGGTCAGGAATTATATTGTTATCTTGCAGAAGATGAAGACAAAAGATCCATAGTCCTTGTTTATTTGGATGGGAAGAAAAGAAAGAGAAATTGAGGGCTTTTTGCGGGTGTAAAAATGTACGTTATGGTAATATAAATAATTATTATTATGAATTAGAATGAATCTTGGAGAAGCTTTAAGTTTATTGAAGAAAGAAAAAAGCAGATTAGCTAGATTAATCTCTTTGAGGAAGGAAAATACATATTTAGAAAAAGGAAAGAAAAACGAATTTGACCTAGATGAACTATCCAAAGATATAGAAGAGAAAATTGGAAATATTAGATTACTAAAAATAAGCATACAAAAAACAAATCTTAACACTAAGATTATGAATGAAAAAATTAGTTTGGCAGAGGCAATAATAAAAGTAGGAGATTTAAGAAGCAAAATTGCAGAGTTAAGTCGGCTATTTGAAAGAAAAAGAGATTCTTGGTATTATGATAAAGATAAAAAAGAAATGATTGCTCAACTTGATGAATCTGAAATAGAAGATGAAATTGAAAAGCTTGAGATAGAGAAAACAAAGCTTGATAATATGATACAAATGACAAATTGGAACACAAAAATAGAATAATGCTTATCGAATCTTTCGGTAAGAGGCTGATGGTAAGATGAGATGTGGAAAATTGCTTATAAAAGCTGAATCCTTGATAGGACACCTTGCAGTGATGTGATGCCTTAAAGCTTAAGGATTAAGATTAATGCTAAAAGATAAACAGATTAAGGCTCATATCTGCACTTATCCTTCTATCAGTCTTTAATTTTATGGTACAAATTTAATATCATAAAGATAATGGGAAGACCACATAGAAAAGGATTGAGCAAGGGGGCGAGAAAATTTAAATGCGCTTTTTGTGGGAAACTTTATGTAATGATCTGGGCATTACAAAATCATGAAAAAGTATGTTCATGGAAGTTTATTGAAAATTAGCAAACTTATTTTTTGTTGATAACCTATATAATATAAGAAAGATATCTTTATTAAGGACACAAAATCTACTTCAAAATGGCAGATACTGAAATCTGGCATTTATGCAAGGAAGCAGATGGTTATTTTCAGGCAAAACAGCTTGATAAAGCTGAGTCTGTCTACAGAAAAGCGCTGGATTTAGACAAAGATAAAGCATATTCATCTATGATTCATTTTCGTTTGGGTCTTATCGCATCAGTTATGCATACACCTGAAGAGGGAATTGCAGAGCTAAAACAATCTCTTGATGACATGACAAGTTTTAATGGAAGTGATGATGCAAAACAACAATTAGAGCAACTTACAAATTATAATCTTGGACAAATGATATATGATTCAATTATTAATGGTAACGAAACCCGTTCTTTAGACGAAGCAGAGCAATATTTTAAAAATGTCTTGGCTATTCCTGTAAACAATCAGGACTTAATTCAGCCTGCACAAGAGCTTCTTGATAACATCAGATACATGAAGAATCGTGGATGGGTGATTGTTGATAAAGAAGGAGGAGTTAGAAAATATTCTCCTCCGGCATATTCTTAGTATTTTCTATAATCAATCTCACCTCGCAAACCCGCCGACAGGCCCGTATACTCCATCTCTTTCAATAAACTCTCTTAATTCCGGCTTTGTCGGCTTTCTTGCATAAATCATAATAAACCTGTCTTCAGCTGTTTCTAAAGGAGAGATGCTGCGTAGAATGGGCTGTCTAGGAAAATTTTTATGCTCTTCATATGATATAACAATATAAATCAGCAGCGAAACAAAGAATATCCATCCCCCAATGCTTAACGAAATATATGCATTCTCTCCGCTGATTGCAAACCCTGTTATCCCTCGCCCTGCATTAAGAATTAAAATCAACCCAAATAAAGCAATAATAATATTCACCACTTTTATTCTCTCATAAGCCATAATTAATATTATTTATTTTGATTTATATATCTTATGCCTAGATAAACATGCCCCTACCGGGATTCGAACCCGGGTCTCAGCCTCGAAAGGGCTGTATCCATAGCCTTCTTATTCTTTTAGAATAAAAATTTGGCCTCTAGACTATAGGGGCATGCCAAAGTTAATAAAAAATGATTTATAAAGTTTAGGCTCAGCTAAAAAAACAACACAATCAATACAGCTAGCAAGAGCATGTTTCCAAAGTCAGCAATTGATGTTGTTATTGGAATAAGGAAATTGTTAGGATCTTCCTGCTTCTTGAAAAAATACATTCCAGCATAAATTGCAATGAAAAAGAGGATGGTTACTAGAATCAAGCTGTCAATGATGGCAATAGAAAATACCTTGTAAGCAATATTTTGATTAATCAAAGAATCTGAGAAAAATGAAATTACTAGTGCAAACAATGCTCCTAAAACAGCAGTTATAATTGAGGCTATCAATATTTGTGCAAATAGCATATTAAGTTCTTTATTCTTCCACCATCTTCTCCCTTCTATTTTTCCCTCATGAAGCATGCTTGAAAATTTTGATGAAACAACTCCACCATAACCTCCTATCTGATCATTTAATACAGGAAATAATATAATTAATGGAATAAGAGAAATGAAAGTTTCTTTTATATTCTCAAAAGCAAGCCCTCCTAAAGAACTTAGAATAGATGCAAAAAGCAGAATCTTTATACTCTCTTTTATTATAGTGTGGGGAACATTTGAATGCACTCCATATTCCCTGATATAGAAAAGCGTTCTTTTGGAAATATTATGCTGTTTGTGAACTTCGTGAGCTAAAGCAGGATATTGCTTTCTCTCAAGCTTTGCCACCTCGTTAAGATACTCATTTATGTCTTTCATTTTAGATTATTATCACTCCTATCAATAAAGATACCACGCTTACAATATCACCAATAGTTGTTAAAAAAGGAATCATTATATTATTTGGGTCATGGCCTTTCTTGAAAACATAGAATGTTGCAAATAGTGTAATAGGTATTTCTATCAGGTTAGCAATAATCCCTGCAATTAGTGCAAGGGAAATAATCTCATACATCAAAACATCAAAGACAAAATAGTTAAACAAAAAGGCAAGAAAACCTAGTACAAGTGAAACAACCAATGCAAGCAAAAATGATGCAATTAAATTGCCTTTTAACAGCTTAATAGTTGTTTTGTTAGGTTTAATTATTCCCAAGAATAATCCAGAGCTCAGGCGTGAGGAAAATGAGCCGCTTATGTTTCCCCTCATCTCCAAAAATCCGGGAAGGAGAATCAATATTCCTGGGATTAAAAGCAATTTATCAGTATAAACAGCGATTAGTGTTCCAGCAATTAATCCGCCTAAAAGCGACACTACCTGCGATGATAATACTTCTTTGAATATGCTGTCAAAAATTTTCATTTTCTTCCTCTTTTAAACTGATATGAAAATAGAAGTTTAAAAAAGTAATGATAATAGGAGAGATTGACATAAGAAGAGATATAACTTATTTTTAAGTAACTTATTAGTAGTTACAATAGTAAGATTTATAAAGTAAGTTTTGCAAGAGATTATATGACCAAAGAAATTCGTTATGGTGTAATTTCAGATGTGCACGAAGATCCAAGAATTGTAACTAGGGCGATCCATGAATTAAAAACACAAGGCGCAGAGAAGCTTCTTGTCAATGGAGATATTGGTGGCTGGAAAGGTAATCTACAAGCAAGTCAGGATTATACTGCTTTTATTTTAAATGAAGTTGCAAAGAGCGGACTTGAAGCATTTGTTCAAGCAGGAAGCCATGAACCTCTTTTGGTATTTGGTCCTGTTGTAGAATATTTATCCAATAAATTTAAAGGCCAAATTATTGATGTTACCAAAGTACCAAAGGTAGAATATAATGGGCATCATCTTGTTTTTTTGCCAGGATCAGATTTTCTTGTGAGGGGAGGTGAATATCAGATTGGAAGCAATGAACAAATTCCAACTGGGAAATATATACAAACTGAAAGTGGTTTACTTACTTTTAATATATGGCAGGAGTTTATTAGTATTATGCAGAGAGGTATATCACAAGGAGCAATGTATTATAGCAATATGTATGATCTGAAAAAATATGTGAATCAACCAGAAAAGACAATTGTTGTTTGTCATATCCCTAGAAAATTTCAAAATCTGAGCGAAGCAGTTGATGTAGCTGAATTTGGAGAAGCTATTATTGATTTCCCATTACAAGGCAATATTATAGAAAATGGATCTGTTTTTCCAATTCATGTTGCAAAGAAGATTCATGAAGCAGGTTATCCCATAGCAATTAAGAAAGAAAATAGAGGTAATGAAGATTTAAAGAAATTATATGACGAGCTAGGAATCACAAAATCAGTAAGTGGTCATTTCCACGAGAGCAGTCATAGGGCAAATGATAGAGATGGAAGCCATGTAAATGAAGGAGAATATGTTACTGAACTTTTTTGGAACTCAGGACATCTTGACGCAGGACATACTGGAATTCTTACTGTAAACGGAGAGCAAGTAAGTTATAGAAATATAAAATTAGAAATATAAATAATAAAATGACAATTGCAAAAGTTTCAAGAGACGAAGTTAAAAGATGTTTCCTATTGGCTAATAAAGGAAAAGCTCTTTTCAAAGAGCAGAGATTAAGCAGAAGTGAGTTAGAAGATTCTTATTCTAAATTATTGGAAGATATCAATACACTTGAAGAAGAACAGCTTGATGGCTTGTTTAAAGATAAAACTCGTTTAAGAAGATATGACGAAATGATATGGTACGAAGGTAGAGCTGCATTTAGTGAAATGGGCTCATGGCCAAAAATGACAGGTATTGATATAAGATTAACAACAGGAAATATTGTTGAAACTACAGAAGGAATTAAATTAGTAAGAAGTAAAAAATCAAACCTTTATGTTCCTGAAAAATTTTGGAAAAAGCTTGCTTCTTTAGAGGAAAATTTAGATTTTGTTTATCCTAACTTTCCATTAGTATTGTTTCCAGGAGGCGAGGTTAGAGAGAAAGATTATAACACATGGGCAAAAGAAAATAATGAACCACTTTGCAGAATATTTAAATATGATATAGATGACGGAAATTATAGGGCTGTCGCATATGTTTCATCTAGTTTGATAGAGGCGCCTGTTTTTGTTGGAGTGAGTATAATATGACAATCGAGATTTATAATGAGCAAATAGGAAGACGGGATTTCCTAGCAAAGGCAGCTGGCGGACTAGCTGCATTGCTTGGCTATAATTTTTTGTATGCAGATGAATACAAGCCAAAGGAAAGAACAAGTTTATCTCCTAATTATACACCTAATGAAGGAAAAAGAACA
>JACPGZ010000003.1 GCA_016188895.1 Candidatus Pacearchaeota archaeon | reverse complement strand
AAGAACGCAGCTAATAAAGCTGACATTAAAGCTATATGGAATATCCTTTTCTTCGTCATCTGCGTCAATTATATAAGTAAATAATTCGCTCTCGTTAAATTCTTGCTCTTCAAGATTTATGAAAAACGGCGCGTCATTAATAGCTATAATTTCTACTCTTAATTTCGCTGAATCTGGAGTGCTCTCGCTGTCCTGAACACCGAGCTGAATTATCTTGTTTCCTGTATCAGCATTATGAGTTACATTAATATCTAACATTCCTGTAGAAGAATTTAGAGTAAAATTTGTCAGCGTTGTATTTTCTCCTGTAATATAAAAAAATATAAGTGCGTCATTTACATCGGGCTCTGTAATATTTGCAGAGAAGTTATAGTCACATAGTAAATCCTCCCTGCATTGCCAAATATCATCATTATTTGGATTGCCATCAAAATCGATAAAATCAAGGGTGCTGTCTACTTTTATCTTGGCCTTTGTATTTGTTATGTTTAGATTATCTAATAAAGAAATGTCTCCATATGCAGATGCGCAGCTTACATTGAAAAAATGAATCCCCTTGTAGTTAAATGTCCTGTTAAACCCCCATAATCTAGATGATGTATTAAAACTCATTGGAGAAAAAGATGTGTAAATCCCTGAAAAATTAAAACTTATACCGCATCCTCCAATATCTATAATATCATTGGTTGAATTGGTATAATTTGCAAAAAAATTAACCTGCATGCCGCTTTGTCTTCTCTCGTTATCTGTATCATCATATATTCTAAGATTGACATTTCCATTTGAGCCAAAATTAACTGCATTAGTTGAAATCAGCAGTGCAAATATTATCATTATTAATGTTATCTTACCCATTTTTTAATAGCATACTTATACCTCTCTTTCATTTTTTGAATTCTCCACACAATATAAAATAAAACAACAATCATAATGATTATCAAAAAAAGCGCGAGCCAGATTATTAATCCTAAAAATCTTATCCTTTCTGGCTTTTCAATCTCAGGGCATTTAAATGGGCAAGGTCCGCCGCAGTCAATTCCTTGCTCATTTTGATTCTTAATTCCATCAGAGCATGTTGCACATGGTTTGCATGGTCCGCCGCAGTCAACAAGTATCTCGCATCTGCCACTATGGCAATTTCTTATGCCATCAAAGCATTGAGGATCTTCGCTGTATAAACAGCTCTGTATTTCAGCAGGCCTGTTTCGAGTTACATTGCATGAATTAACATCAATGCACTTTCTCAGTTGAAATCCGCAATATTCTTCCCCAATCCTCTGCAGTACGCAACCATAAAATATATCTTCAACTTGTTTTGCAAGATTTGCATTCTGGCATACGCTCCAATCTTCACACCCCCATTTTGGAATGCACTCTAGCTTTCCGCCAGCACCTCCAACAGAAGGCGGTGGAACAAATGTAGGCAATATTGTTATATTCCATTGGCGAGAGTCATTTAACAATCCATCTGTTGCCTGAATCAATAAAATATGTTTACCAGCATCACCTATATTAGTTGGATAAAAGAATGAATCTGTATTACTTCTGTTAAAATGCACCCCTCTTCCATCCAAATACCAGTAATTATCAGGAATTGTCCCATCAGGATCAATAACGCTAATATTAAACAATATATTTTCAAGCTCTTGTATGGTAATGTTAAGCCTTCTATTATTTGTTTTTGAATTCCACCAATCAGTTATATTTGGCGGCCTGTTTATATTTGTAACTGTTAATTGCCATAAAATACAATTATATTTGCTAGCATTTGTCTCTCCACACACATTAGTCAAATTAGGGTGCCCTGCTATTCCGCTGTCATTTACACATACTTCAATATTATATGTTCCTCTATGAGTGTCATTTGGTGTCACATTAATAATTCCAAATGTCTCGTTAATCTTAAAAAATGGTATCCCTGATAAAAATGTAAGGTTAAACCTTAATCTGCCATCTGCATTCGTTCCGTCTTCCAAATCAGTTGCATTAATTTGGATATAAAATGTTTCATTAATTCCGGCAGTTGTTGTTCCTAAATTTTGTAAAACAGGAGCATGATTTACCTCAATGACAGTTATATTAAACTGCTTAGAATCAACAAAATTATCGTCATCAATTGCAAAAAGTGTTTCTTCATATACTCTATTACCTCTGGCGTGAGCTTTTCTCAGCACAATTGAAAAAAGCTCTCCAATGCTTGCGCTTCCATCAAATCTTCTGAATTCTGCGAAAAATGGATTATTTGGTGATAATAAAAAACTTATTGGATCATAATCAACATCTGTTGCATTAAAAAATACGCTAAGACTTCTATCTTCACAAACAAATAAGTTGCTCATATTCTGCAATATCGGTGCGAAATTTGCAACACTGACATTAAATACAACACTCTTATTCTTAGTCTCGCTATCATTTCTTGCAAAAACAACAAGTCTATTAATCCCCTTGACAGCATTAATAGTTGTATTAGGAACAAATGATGATGAATAAATCAACACACCAGTTTTATTCTTGTAGAGCTCGAAACTCCATTCTATTTGATTTATACTAAGTCCAATAGTAGAAATATAACACTTGGAAAATTAAAAAATCTATATGAAAAAATAGAAAATGCGCTAATTCCCTGAAAGCGTATAAGAGTAAAACTAAAGATTATATTTATTATAATCACAGCTACTAAAATTGCTTTCAAACCGCTTTTTTCCATCTCATAAACAAGAAAAAGCCTCTTAAATAGTTTTTTATGCTGCTCGAATCTCTACAGCAATCTCTCCTTCATACTTCTTTTTTTCCATGCCAACAGGCACGCTTGCGACAATGCTAATATTTCTATCTTCCCCCATAAAAATTATTTCTTGCTTCGCTTGCACAAATTGCTCCATCCCATTATTTGGAATTATATAAACAACAATAGGAAATTCATATCCATTCTTTACATTAAGTTCCTTCTCAGCAGACGAGCCAGGTGGAACAGCTCCAAAGATAAATGCACTGCCATTTGCAGCTAATCCGCCATAATCAGCAACAATAATGCTTGTATAATACGCTCGCCTTTCTAAAACAGATTTGGAAGCAAAAATACTAAGTGCTATACTAAATAAAGTTATAATTATCAATCCTATACTTACAAAAAAAATAATTTTTCTTTTCATCAAGTTTTTAATATATTATTATTTTTAATCTTTTCTCTCTTTTTATTTTTAAGTTTCATTCTAAGAATAATTAAAATAAAGACTATTGCTATAATACCAGAAATAACTGTTCCTATAAAGAAAACATTTTTAATTAAAGATGGTTTTTTTGAAAATTTCAAACTAATATTGTCATACCTGCTTTCTTTGCCCTCATAATTTATTGTTATATTTCCTTTATAATCGCCTTCTCCAAATTCAATTGTATCAAAATATCCTCTTAACATTTTAGTGCCCCATGGCTCTAATATCTCAGAAGGTGTTTTGAATTCAGAAACTGTTGCTGTACCATTAAAGATTCTTATGTCAGCAAAAACATTCTCTATTTTATTGTTCCATTTGCTTTCAATAATCAAATCAAACTTATTTGTTGATTTGATATAAGCATCATAAGTGTAATTTATTAAATCTACCCTTAATGTACCAACACGAAAGGTGTCATTTAATTTCAGAATGCCGCCGTAACTTATTACTGCTTCAATAAAATAGTTTCCAGGTTTATAATTAAATAATTCTTTTTGAAAAACAGCATTTGTACCGCTTTCCATAAATTTCTCCCCAAGACTTATTGTTTCTAATATATTTTCTTTTAATCCCAAGTGCATCTCTAATAAAACATTAACAGAATAATCCTCTTTGCCTTTATTCCAAATCTGTAATTCGATATTAACAGGCTCGCCTTCGTTAACGTCATCTGCTTTCAATGTCGCTTCAACATACCTGCCTGGATAGGGCACATTTATTATAATAGAAGTTTGTATTGCAACACGCGTGCCTATCCCAACACCTTCTAGAATAACCTCTATTGCTCCAATATATAAAATATGTGGGCCAGGAACATCTATTTCTTGTGGTAAAGAAATATTAACTGTAATTCCACCGCCGCCAATTAATCTGTCTGTATTAAGTTTTGCATATTGAGCAAGATCACCCATTACATAAACCTCTATTTCCTGATCAGGCCTGTCTCCGTTTATAGTATACGAATAACTTCTCTGAAGTCCTGGCTTAAATTCAATTATCCTGTCAGATGAGGTATAATAATGTGAAATTCCTAACGATGAAACTAAATCAACAAATATTATAATAAAAGCAAATATCAGCAAACCTCTTTTCATAAAAAAAATAAGTCTAAAAGCTTTTTATATCTTTTGGAAAAATGTTGATTAATCTGTTATGGATAAAAAGAGAAAATCAAAAAAACCCTCTTGTTTGTTCGTTGGGTTTCCGCAATGTCGAAAATCTTTGATTTTCGAGCACTCTCAGAAATTTCATTTCTGAAGAAATCTTTTAGATTTTTGGGGCACAAAAAATCCGATTTTCATGAGGATTTTTCGTGTTAGGACTTCAAAACTTCAAAAATAATATTTTTGACAGCATTCAGAATCATAAGATTCTGATCAATGAATTTTGATAGCTGTCAAAGTCATCAGACTTTGAAGTGCTCAGAAACTTCAGAAATCTTATAGATTTCTGATAGCCTCAGAATTCTCTTAAGAATTCTGAAGTTGAAGTAAGATTGTTCACGACCACATACTGAAATATGTGATTTTCAATTTCTGACATAAATTAACAGAATAATTACACTGATAATAATCTATCTTACCTCTAAGTGAAGAATAATATCACGCATATCTAAAACTGTCTTCCTAAGTTTATTCATTTCCAGTCGCTGTAATTGTAGCTGTCTTTCCACCAACAGGCGCATCACTTGGCACTTGTATAAAAAAGTCTATTCTTAATGTATTCGCCCTTGCATAATTAGTTAGCCCATCATTCGCTTCTATAGTAGGACCTGGCTTGAATAATTTAAAACCTGTTCCTGATGCATTCCCGCATATATAGATTCCATTGCCAGCTGACTCAAATTTCACATCACTATAAATCCCTCTCACAGATGCATTTATATTGACAGCTCCGCCGCATGAACCCGGCTCTTGTTCTGTGACATTCCACCTGAATTTAGGGCCTCCGTCATTGCCTCCGCCGACAATATATGCCAGTGCTTCTTTATTTGAATTCAATTGTAAACTTAGATTAACATTGCCTATATTAGCTATCAAAAGCCCTGTGTCAATTCCGTCTTTCCTGGCTCCGCTTGCTTTTGTTTCTGTCCATGTCCCTTGCACAACTTTGCTGCCAATTGGAGCAGATGTGCTTAAATTAGAGCTTAAAGCGCCGGTAGCAAAAGTTCCATTCTCCCAATCAATTATACTAACATTAAATCTTATTTCAGCTTGTGTTGGAATAGTAAGATTAACTCGACCCGCGAAATCTTGTGTAATAAATCCTGTAACCCTTGCAATATCAGCAACTTGCCTTAAAGCAACAAAAGCATTTATCGCTGTAAGTACTAAAGCAATTATAACAAGAACAACTAAAATTGTTTCGCTGCTTCTTTCCATTTTATCCTCCTGATATTGGCTCAACAGTTATGCCAACAACACCAACTGCGTCATCGCTTGTTCTTTCAGGCAGAGGAACTTTAACATTTATTGGTTTATCTAAAGCGCTGGTATTAACCTTTGCACTCAAGCTGACTGCAAGAGAAACAATAGATAATAGAATTGCAATCGACAGCAATACAATAATCACTTTTTCGCTCACCATTTTTTTCTATACTATAAAATAATAAGGGGTTTATAAATCTTTTTATACTTCAACACGAAAAATAAAATCCTTTTGATAAACTAAAGTAATCTTGCCTTTGTATTCTTCTTCAAAAAATTTCTCTGTTCCATATTGAAATACAATATCTGGAATATGAATATCAATATAATTATTTTCAGCATCATAAATTACTCTGCCAAATTCTATATGTGATTTTAGTTGTTTCAGATGGGATAAAATTAAATCTTTATCATTATCATCTCTTTTGTTAATCTCATTATCAACAAAATTCATTAATTTTCTTTTATAAAATTCCTCATCGCTATCTGTCGCATCTCTTGGCTCAAGAGGCGGGCCGACAAGTGTTTTCCTGTTTTTATTTTCTTCTGCAATCCCTTCTAATCCATCTCTAACAACTTTCTTAAAGTGCTCTTCACTCATATAAACCTGCTCTATTCTTGTAACATTGTATGCACCTCGCGTGAATTCATTTCCATATGCATTAAATTGAAATATTGCATAAACAATCAGAATAACAGCAAGTAATCCGACAAATGCTTCTGGAATCTGTCCTCTCTTGTTCATTTTCGACTCCGATGCCCTACGGAGTGGGCTCGTCCTATCCAATTCCGATGCCCTATGGAATGGGCTGGGCTCTTATCTAGCATCTTCCAAAATAAAATCTGCCCTCCTTGCCTTCTATATCAAATGAAATAGCCCTTTTATCAAATGAAAGTGTCTGAACAAAGCCGCTTTTGGAAAGACTGCTGCCTTCAATCCTAAAGCGCTCAAGAACATATCTATCAAAAAGAGACGATGTTGGGACATTAACGCTAAAAAGATAGCATCCATCTCCCCGCTTCTTTAAAATATCCTCAATTTTCTGCCCTAAATCTATATCAATGTCCTCGCCTCTAAAATACATTCTTAATTGCTCTTCAAACAATTTCCCATCAAATTCACTTTTCATCAATGCATTTAGCATCTCATGTTGTATAATGCCGTTATCCTGAGTTTCTTTGTAGATGTCAGCAGAATAAGATTTTGGAGTGAATATAACAACTATAAAAAAAATCATCATAGCAAAAAATACAATTATAAGAACAACTATCCATACAAGCCCACCGCCAATATCAATAGTGCCTCTTTTATTTAACATTTTCAACTGCGATGCCCTATGTAATGGGCTTTTATTTAACATTTTGATTTACCTTTCCTATTGCAATAAACACATCCAAGAATTTAGGTTTGGAATCTTTTATAGTATAAACAAGCAGATTGCCATTTTGTTTTTCGCTGCCCCCATAACAAAATGGTGTTTTTCCTCCAAATCCACAAAATTCCTTTAGCTCTTTTAATCCAAATTCATAAAATCTTTCAGGATTTGTGCATTTTCCAAAATCACAATTATCAGAGTCATATAAAGAAATTTCTATATAATATTGTTGCCCTCCTGAATTATCTGTAAAATTAAATCCGCAATAGTTTTCTAGATTAAAATCAGAAGAAAAATCAACCAGTTCACCATATTCAATCAAGCAATCAATAATTTTCTTATATAAAATATCAGCTTCTGCTGGACGGATATCAACTATCTGCCCTCTTACACTAATTACTCCAATCACAACCCCCACAGCAACCAATCCTAAAACTACCCACCAGAACGGAGACATAAAATAAGATCCTTTTTTGTTCATTTTATTCCTACATCTCCTTTAATTATCAAATGAAATGTCCTTTTCTTCTCAAATTTCTCCTCTAAAACAACATACTCTGCCTTATCAATATTCAATTTATTAAAAAAACTATATTCATATCCCCTGCCTTGAATAAGCTGAACATTTAAATTATTTCCTTCAATGTTTATCTTTGGTGTAAATCCCTTTTTTTCAGAAAGAAGTGCGCCATCATTTATATTAAAATAAATCTCATTGCCTGCATTTGAATCAACCCTATCTAAAATCAATGCCAATTGCTTTGCATAAAGCTCTTCATACTGGGCAATCCCGCTTCCAACACGAGAGACAAAAATAAATAGTACAGAAAAATATACTAAATTAAATATCATAAATACAATTGTTCCCATTATAAGCTCTATACCTTTCTTATTCATTTTCAAGCTAAATTTTCAAAATCTTTACAATTTAATTGATTGAAAAATTCTTTAGAATATTGACCATTAGTCACACTATGAAATATATCTTCCTCGCCAGTTATTTCACCAAATAATTTATCTGCCTCCTCTGATAGTTCATAACCGGCATATGCGCCACCGGCGACACTAGCAGAAAAAACAGCAAAACCAATTCCAGCCCCAATTAGATCTAATAAATCAATCTTATCAACAATGCCTTGTCATTTTGGTGTATAAACATTATCTGCAAGATTATTTGTTATAAACTGCCAATAACTTAACTCACTTCCCTTAACTTTATGTGTTCTCATATAACTAACAAACCCATCAACAGATATTATTTCATTTCTTAATGCATCTTCAAAATCAATTCTAGTGCATACAACACATTTCCCTGTAGTTTCTGTTATCTCTTTTGCAAAAACATCTAACTTCCCCTCACCCATCATTGCCCAGCATTCAGCCATCTTATCAGCCATAACCCTATTTATAGCATCTTTATCCTCAACTTTAATGTATTCTATATCACCTACCAAATTATTGCATTCCTTCTTGTCATTGTATAAACAAGTCTTTTCTGTCTTGCATTTCAATTTAATATATTTCTGCCCAATAGGAATAGCCTCGCCTAAAAATCCTGGCAATATTTTAAGTGTTGACCTCAATCTTACAGATGTTTCGCAAGCTTCCTTATCAATGCCTCCAATAATATTAAGTTTAGCTAAAAAAATAAATATAATTGCTGCACTTATAACTAAAATAATTAAACTCACGAGCCAAAACTGCATTGTCGCCCCTCTTTTTTCCATGAATAATTGTATTTTTCAATATTATTAAGCCTTACTATTAATGCTGCATTTTATAACTAGGAAAGAAGTCTTGCTATAAACCAAGTTTCTTAACTAAAAAATAAACTCCGCCAATCAGAATCAAAAATATAACTATCCAAATAATCATCTTCAGTAAATCATCAAATTGTCCTTTTTTGTCCGTCATTTTC
Source organism: Candidatus Pacearchaeota archaeon (assembly GCA_016188895.1). Classification (GTDB taxonomy): domain Archaea; phylum Nanobdellota; class Nanobdellia; order Pacearchaeales; family GW2011-AR1; genus JACPGZ01. The sequence continues at coordinate 2,142 of JACPGZ010000003.1, read as the reverse complement.
TTGTCATAATATACTTTTTATCTAGCTCAAAAAATTCCACATTATACTCAACACCTCCTCTTGGAATCTCAAAATAAGCAGATAGTTTATCTGAATCAGCTACTTCGTATTTAACATCCTGACAAGCAAGAACTCTAACACAATCTTCGTCCTCGCAAAGGCAAATACATTTATCCTTGCAAATGCTTGGCGGAGGAATAAATTTTCCTTGCCTTAAAGAAAACGGAAAAGCAACAAGCCAGCCATCTGGATTTAAAAAAATAAACTGTATTGATTTTTGCTCTCTTTTTTCTAGCTCCTGCAAAACAGATATAAATTCTTTCAGTGTTGAGTCTGCCTGTACGCTCTTGCTCTCGCCAGAAAACAAACCATAAAGAACATAGATAAAATAAACAAGCCCTATAATAACAATAACAGCTATTATAACTGTAACAGCTGTTTCCCCAAGCAAAAATCCTTTTTTCCTCATTTTCAATTCCGACGCCTGTTCTCTATGCCTGCAATGCCCTATGCAGTGGGCTATGGAGTGGGCCAGTTCTATCCAATTCCGATGCCCTATGGAATGGGCTTTCATGGATATGGCTCTCCATTTCTTAATTTTCTCTCTAAGATAACCTGATCGCTCTTTTCAGGCACAACCCTTTTCCTTCCTTCAAATGTATTAATAACATATTTGTAAAAATCATCAACATATTTTATTGCTGAAGTTGTTGAATATGCCCTGCCAGTAGGAATTGTTGCAATTCCAGTAGTAGTTCCTTTATCACATAAAAGATTGAAAAAAAGAGAGTTTGCCCTTCTTAAATATACAACATTCTCGTCAATAACAGGATTGGTTATCTGTAAATTCCAATTAAAATCCCTATTGACAACCCAAAAATAATCATAGAAATCGCCTTTATTCAAGGATTTATATGATTCGCAATTCTTACCATTTCCTTCATATCCAAACAAGCCGAAATTTTGTTTATCAAAATCAGTAACATAAACCAATGTTGTCGGCGCATGTTCTTGCGTAGGGCCACTGATCTGAAATATGTAATATTCATGAAGCTCCAATAATATCTTTTTTATCTCGTCAGATTCTATTCTATCTCTTTTAGCCCGCAAATGATTTTTATCAATTCCATATTCTACCAACCCATATCCATCAAGTGGAAAAGCGCCTGTCACAAGAGGGAAATAATTAAAAAAGGGGAAATCAATAAAAATATCAGGATTTGCAGATATTTGCGAAATTCTGTTAATCATCTGGTCTTCGCTTTTTGCATTCATTACATATACTCCATTATTTTTTGCAACATCATTAATACCTTTAAATTCATTTATTATTAGTGGATTTGTAACCCAACCCTTGCTCATAGAACTGATTAAAACTGTTTCTACTCTATTCAAATATCTGTCCCACCTAAACAAAAATTCATAATCTCCTAATGGGAATGTCCTGTCATAACTCACTCTTATCGCAGGATACACGCTCCCAAATTCATCATACACAACAAACTCTTGTGTTGGGTCATAACTGATTTTGCCGTCTCCTTCCCCAAAATCAATTAGATTTCTGAAGAAATCAACAACAGGGACACTGCCTCTGCCAAAGCTTACAAGCAGAACAACTACGCCTAACAAGATTATAGCCAATGTAACAATCATTGTTATTGAAATATCACCTTTCATTTTTCTCAACTCCGATGCCCTATGGAATGAGCTTTCATCTTACACCAAACCTGAATATGTTTTTAATATAATCTATAGCTGCAGCTGCCTTTCCAGTTGCAATTCCGATAAGAAGAAGAAGAACAACAAGAACAACAATAGCAATTAACAGCCATGCAAGCTCTGGCATTATAATTCCCCTCTTTTTCATACAAGAGAACTGTAATAAAACTATATAAACTTTTATTTCTATAGGAAAAAATGACTTACTATATCGGAACAAGTGGCTGGAGCTACAATCATTGGATAAAAAGATTTTATCCTGAAAAATTAGACAAAAATGAATGGCTTTCCTTCTATTCAAGATATTTTAATACAGTTGAGATAAACATGAGCTTTTACAGGTTTCCATCTCCAGCTATGCTAAGGGTATGGTATAAGAAAACTCCAAAAGATTTTAAGTTTACATTAAAAGCAAACCGCTTG
>JACPGZ010000037.1 GCA_016188895.1 Candidatus Pacearchaeota archaeon | reverse complement strand
TGAATACAAAGGTGTTGTTGATAAGGTAAACGAAAGGCTTAATAGAATACAGGATGCAACTGCAAATAAGGAACTTGGCACTGTAAATGCTGATGCAGCAACAAAACAATATAGAGATGAATTATTAAAAGATTATTCATCTGCACTGAACAATAGATTAGGGCCAAATTACAGGGAGTATATTAATCAAGCAACTCTTAGTGAATTACGTGATCTTGAGAGAGATTTGCTTTTGTCAGAACAAGTAGGTGTGCAAGAGCTAGGATTGAGAGGCATTGTTAATATAAATAAAACCCTTCAAGCAAGATATGATAGTGATAAGGCATTCAAAGAACTAGAGCAATTGACACAAGGTTTGCAGGCAACAAGCATTTCATTCAGAGATGATGCTTATGCACCATATTATGGCGGAGAGTGGAATAAACAGCTGAATGATTCTTTTAAAGGTGGAAATATAAATACAGGAGACAAGGTTCAATTTATTACAGTATGAAGTGAAAACTATATTGTTGTTTTAGATCCAAGAGCAAGCAGCTCAAATGACTTTAGCTATAGAGAATGGTATAAAGTAACAAAAGACAGCAGTAATAATAAAATTTTGGTAAAGCAGGATTTAAATACATTAAAAGAGCCTGAAAGAAGCAAGTTTAAGGGAATAATTTTTCATCGCACTGATTCTGCTTCATTGAATAATGTTTGGAGTAATCCACGAGTTATTTATCATGATACAGGTGCGTTTAAAGGACTGCCTGCAATTGTTCCCCTTGGCCAAGAATGGGGAACAAAAAGAGGATGGTATGTTGCAACAAAGAATTTTGATATAGGAAGGGCAAATGAGCCAACTGCATTTACAGAAGCTGCAATCCCCCAGAATTATTATATATGCAATGTTGGTGGAAATGGGATACAAGAGTTTGAGACAGGCATAGGTGATGATGTGTGCCAGTTTATTAACAAGAATGCTGTTATTCCAAATAGAATACTTGGATTAAGTGAGATTGAGTCGCGAAGATTGATAAGTCTTGCTGACCAACATCTTTATGATGCTGCTGTAAAATATAAAACAGCTGTTCAATCAAGGGCAATTACACTTGAAGGAGCTAGCTTTCCTGTTGATGTTTCAAGCATTGCACAAGGACCAAGATGCCAGGATTTCATGTCAGCAAGTGATTGCAATATTTTGTTTAATGCATGCGACCCTGTTCTTTGCCCTTCCTCAAGATGCGATTTGGGAGGAGCATATCCTGTTTCAAATGTTATCCAGACAGGAATTGTTGGAGGAGCTGTATTATGCCTGCCAAATTTCAGAGAAGGAATTGTTGCACCTGTGTGTCTGACAGGAATACATGCAGGGCTTGATGCATATAATCAAATACAGAGAGCTGCGCAGCAATGCCTGCAGGAAAGCTTGTCAACAGGGCGAAGTATTGGAATTTGCGATGAGATAAAAAGTGTATATACCTGCGAATTTTTCTGGAGGCAGATTGCGCCATTCACAAAGCTTGCGCTTCCTAAATTAGTTGAGTTAGCTGCTGGAAAAGGTTATAGAGGAGGGCAGGAGTACGCAACATTTTTGGATTCATGGAAGCAGGCTGATAATACAATAGGTTATATAAGGGATGAATATGCAGTTGATGCATACCGCGCATTTTTGCTGAGATCAACAGAAGAGGTTGGAACAGAAGTATGCAAGGCATTTATATCAACAAGATACCCTGTTGACAAGCGCTCATTTGAGAATTTTATAGAGCCAGACTCGCCTGTCCAGTTCCATGCCAAGTTTGATGAAATTTCATTTACAGAAGCAACAACCCCTCCAACATCTCAATACAAGGTTTATTACTTTATTTATGCAGGAAGAGATGAAGGTGCCTATTATTCTGTTTATCTGAAAAGCCCTCCGCAGACAGGATTTTTTGCAGAAAGCCAGATTCAGCCTGTTGCAACAGGATTTGTTCCAAAAGGCAAGTTTGTTGACGAAGCTCGCGATTTCACAGCTCCTGCAGGCTACAAAGAGCTTTGCGTAAGAATCAATGGAAAGGATGAATGTGGATTTAAATCAGTTTCAACATCATTTGCTGTTAATTATATTAAGGACAAAGTGGCGCAAGAGCTTGCAGAACAAGAAGTAAGGACAGAGGAAGAGTGTGTTTCAGGCGCTCCAAGTATTGGTGCATTAATTAATCCAAATATTCAAGAAGGTGTGCAAGAGGCAATTAATCCTGAAATTTACAAGAGAGGGGTCATAAGAATATGCGCAAGCAGAAATCCGGGAGATAGTGTTGATCCGAGAGTTGGAACAGAGGCTGCTCGTTGGAAGCAGGTTGGATTCTGCGGAAATGAAAATATAAAGTGCTGGCTTGACACAGAATCTGTTAAAGATGCTGTCAGAAACAAAAACATAGAAAAAGAAGCAATCGGCGATATTCAGGATTTGCAGTCAAGGATTATTGGAGACAAAATAGAAGAAAAAGAAGCAATTGATAGCATATCAGAGCTTAGAACCAAATGGAAGGGTGATGGAAAATCAATAAGCGGGATTAAAGACATTTATGAAAGCGATCCAAGTAAAGTTTTGGCACTTGACAGCAAGGATTTCAAAGAAAGCGAAGTTGGAAAACTTCTTGCGAGGGCAACTGACATAGAAAACAGAGCGCCTCTTGATAAATATCAAGCACAAGCGGTATTCTTGAGATTCACAATATACAGAGATATTGCTCAAATATTGTTTGATAATTACAAGAATGCAAACCCAACAGCACAAGATAAGAAAAATGTTAATTCAGATAATGTAAAGGAGCTTAAGACAGAGCAGAAAACAGGAAGTACAAGTGCTGGAACATCTGTTATAAAATATTCTAAAGAGATTTTAATTACTTTAGACTACGACTTTCCTGCAGGTTTCGATGATCTTCTTTATGTGAGGTGGAATTTTGAGAAAGGGAAGCCGGAAGTTTCTGTTGTTGTAAATAAGAATGTAAAAAAAAGTGCAGGATGGGTTGATGATCCCCAAAAACTCTTTTTGGATGCAGATGCTGCTGGAAGTGTTCATTCTCAAGACATATTTTATATTAATAATATTCTTGCTTCAAAGACACCTGACGAACTTTCATTTAATGTGTTACAAGGATTAAAAACCAGACTTACATGGGTTCCCTCATTTACTTCAAAAAGAATTGGTCTTACTATACAGGATGTGAATCAAGCGTTGTATGAAGCACAAACACCAACTGGAACAGAAACTGCAACTGGAGCAGGAACAACACCCACAGGAACTGTTGAATTGACAAAAGAGGAGAAATGCAGCCTGAATGACGCAACAATAAATGAAATATTTTCTTTGACAAGTGCTCCTGAAAGCGGTCCGTTTATTTCCAATCCAAGAGTATTAAAATTAAATGCAAGCTCTGACTGCGAAGGGATAGAAGTAGATATAAAAGTATATGATGAAGGAGGCAATATTGTAGATTCAAACATAAAAAGTTTTGAAAAACAAGATACAGGAGCTAGTTTAAGTTCTGCATTTTCTGTCCAATTAAATACGGGCAACTACTTTATAAGAGTATATTGCCCTGCTGATCAATCAAGAGAAAAATGCGTCGGGACAGAGAATGGATACTGGCTCAGGTATTTTGAGGTAAGATAAAAAATCAAAATGGTAAATCTTATAATATAGAGTTGAAAAATAACTGATAATTGGATAGTTAAAACAATTCTTATTGTAATAATATTTATCTTAACTGGAACTGGATTGAGTATTCTTTATAATTCACAAGGAGATTTATCTTCTTTAATAGTAGGATTTGCTCTTATTGGAATTGCTATTGCTATTTTTATGAAAGTTATCGAAAATGGATAAGAAACAATTAGAAAAGAATATTTGGGATTTAAAATATAATTCTGAGACACAGAAAATTAATGCCATTCTCATTTTAGGCACAGCAGGAATCTTAGCTTTTATAGGTACTTTTATATGGTATAGAGAAAGATTATTTTTTGGCATAAATAATCTTCTTAAAATTTAAAAAATAAAAAAAATCAAAAATTTCTCAGCTTATATTCTACTCTGATAGTCGCGGTTACGTCAATGTCTCTCGGTGCAAGGTTTATTGCAGCTTCTCTTGCTTTTATTGCTGACCCTTCTGCTCCTTCTGCAGCAGCTGCATCAAAGTACCTGTATGGAATATAGTTAAATTCCTCGCTTTGTACAGACACCAATCTTCCAAGCTTTTTGCCCAATCCTGATGCTGTTGCCTCTGCTTTTGCCCTTGCGTCCTTGCCAGCTTTTTCAAGTGCCTGTGTTTTATACTCGCTCTGCTTTTCATCTGACAGCTCAAAGTTAATGTAGGAAACTAATGCGCCCGCATCAATTGACACATCTATTATATTTGCAACTGCATCAAAATTTTTTGTCTCAATTATGATATCCTGCCTTGCAATATATCCAATCTGCTCATTTTTTCCGTCTTTCCATATATATTCGGGATATATGTTAAAGTTGACAGTCTTGATGTCATTTTTATCAATGCCAGCTCTTAATAATTCCAGCGTTAGTTTTTCAAGTATCTTGTCATGCATTTCCTTTGCTCCCTGCGCTGTTTTGTTTCTTGCCTCTATCATGAGATTTACAGATACTTCATCAGGACTTGCTGTTAAAACAGAGTTTCCCTGAGCTGCAACTGTCGCGCTGGTGCTTGAAATGTATATGAAGCCAGCTATTAGGATTATTGCAATAACTAATCCTGCCACAATTGTCTTATTATCAATCTTCATTTTTAGTTTTTACCTCCTTTCATTAGACTTCAGAATTCTTTGAATTCTGATAGCATTCAAAAAACTTCCTTTTTTGATGTTCCATAAAATAAATATTAAAATAGCTGTTAATGCTCCGAGCAAGAACCATGCCCATGCCATATTTGACAAAGCTGGAACAATTTGTGATACAGCATAAGGCTCAATTGCTTTCATTGCCTCTGAAGTTCCACTAGAGGCAAGTGTCGAATCATTTGTTGCAACTTGTGATGCACTAAATATTTTTATTCCTAAAGCAAGCAAGACAACTGCTATTACAGACGGAATTATTCCTCTTATCATTGATTTTGGCGAGATTATTATTCTTTTGTTTGACACTTTATATTTATGGATTTTTTTCCCTTTTGCACTCCAGTAAAAATCCTTTGATTTTTCAATCAAGCCTGCCTGTTCTAATTTATCAATGCTGTATCCAACTGTGTTTAAAGGAATCCCTAGATTTTTTGATATATATGTCTCGCTTAATTCCTGCTCTGACAGCAATGACAAGATTTTTTTAGATGTTTTATTTGATATAACATCTGCTATCTTGCCTGTTCTTGGGTCGTCAAGATCAATCATTATTGATTTCGTCATAATTGAATTAGAAAATTGTTATTTATAAATAAAGCGAAGAGTTCAAATTTGTTTGAAGCTATCAGTGAAAAATGGAAAAATTTAACTTCAAGCAAAAACGCAAGATTTAAATAATATGTAACTACTATAAAATTATGATAAGATTTAACAAGAAAGCGGTATTTATGTTTTTAACAGGAATTTGTCTGCTTACCTTAGCTTCGGCATATTCGCACTATGATAGTTCATATTATTCTTCGACGCCCTATGGAATGGGCTATCCATATTCCAATCCATTGATAGATTTTGATTCATTTTCAGCAGGAAACATTGACTCAAGCTCAAAATTTTCAAGCAAGAATTTAGATTCTTCTTCTCTGGATTATGACTATAGAGGGCCAATGTTTGAGAGGCAGATTACACTAAAAGAAAATGTAAAATCCAAAAGGTCAGACACAGATTTCATCATATTTTCAAGAAATAAGGAGAGCTTCCGTGAGTCAAGAACAATTACCTTAGTGGAAAAGTATGTTGGAGCGTCAGAGTCTTTGTTTATAGACAATAAAAACAACCGCATTGCAACATTTGATTCAAACCAGAAAACAACTGATGGGGCAAACAAAGGGGATAGCTTCTCATGGCGAAAAGCAAGATTGTTTGACCCGCAGGAATACACTGATTCAAGTGATTACTATTACAGGCCATATTATGATTCTGATTTGGGCTATTATAACTGGAGATGGTGATGCGGAGAAGAGGATTCGAACCTCTGTAGGCACTAAGCCGTCAGGGCCTAAACTTAGTCTTCAGTTATCCTTTTAAAGATAGAAAGAATCTGACCCGTTTGGCCACTCCGGCATCTCCGCATATAATTACTGAATTATTACCTATTTTATATCTTTCCTTTCAGATAATTATCCCGTTTTTCTTTATCAAATCTCTCTATGGCATAACGGAGCATTGTTCTTGGCATTTTCTTATAATGATATTTTAGAAATTCTTCCTCTGCATTTTGATTTCTTTTTCCAACTTCTCTTAACATCCATCCAACTGCTTTTTGAATTAAGTCATGTTTGTCTTCAAGAAGAATTTCAGCTATCTTGAAAGTTGGCTTATGATTTTTATTTTTTATAAAATGATATGTTGAAATTATAGCAATTCTCCTTTCCCATAAACTAGGGGATTTTGCTAGTTTGGTTAAAATAGATTTGTCTTTATCTTCAATAAATGAGCCAAGTAATTGATGTGCTGAAAGATCCACAAGATCCCAGTTATTAACATATTTTGTATTGCTTAAATAAAAATTAACTATTTTATCCTTTGCTTTATCATTAGACTTATTGTATTTTTCAACAAGCAACAGCAGTGCAGCAAGCCTTTCTTCATGAATCTTTGATTTCAATAATTTAGTTATTTCATCAAAGCTCAAATTTATGTGCTTTTTAGCTATTTTTCTTGTTTCAGGCACTGTTACTCCAAGAAAAATATCACCTTCTCCATATTCACCTTTTCCTGTCTTAAAAAATTTCTGAAGTATTTTTGCTTTTTCAGGGCTTGATGCATTTTTAAGTTCTGATAGGAGATGATTAATCATGGTAAATTAACAATTATTGTTTTATATAAATTCTTTGTTGATTTAAGTATATTTCGTAAAAAATAGAAAGATTTATAAATAAGAATATTAAAAAGAGAAATATGAAGAGAATAGAATTAGTTTATAGGGAAATACTCTATAGAACAATAGAGAAGAAAGAGAATTTTCTTACGCAGTCAGAGCTATCTCAGAAATTGGGAATATCATTGAGCGTAATCAATAAAGCTGTTAATAGATTAAATGATATCGGAGCTGTAAAAATAGCACAAAGAAACTTCAAGGTCATTGATATTAAAAAGATTCTTTATTTTTGGGCATCGATTAGAAACTTGAATAAGGATATTGCATTTCAAGGAAGAGCGGAGATGAGCGTTAGGGACATTGAAAGAAATATGCCTCATGGCATTGTCTTTACAGCTTATTCTGCCTACAAGTTTGCATTTAAAGATGTTCCTGCAGACTATTCAGAGGTTTATGTCTACGCAGATAATGCTGAAATTGAAGAAATCAAGAAACGATTTTTCAATAAAAAATTAAAAAATACCAGGCCAAACCTTGTTGTTCTCAAGAAAGATTCGTTCATCAAAAATTATAATAAAATTCCTATCGCACAGATATTTGTTGATTTATGGAATTTAAACGAGTGGTATAGCAAAGAATTTATTCAGAGTTTTGAAAGGAGGCTTTTTGATTAAAATGGAATTCTGGAATTCATTGCTGACTGAAGAAAGCTGGAAAATTTTGCAAGAATTAAATAAAAAATATAATTTTATTCTTATTGGAGGATGGGCTGTATATTTATGGACAAAAAATCAGAAATCTAAAGATATAGACATCGTTGTTGATATTTTAGAACTGCAAAAACTTAAGCAAGAACATCTCATTAAAAATGACAGGCTTAAGAAGTATGAGATTAAAAGAGGGGAGATAGACATCAATATTTATGTTTCTCATTTCTCTAAGCTAGCAATTCCTGCAGGAGATATTAAAAAATATGCATCCAAGGTAGAAGGATTTAATGTTACAATTCCAGAACTTCTTTTAATACTCAAGCAAAGAGCTTTTCAAGAGCGAGAATATTCAGTAAAAGGAGAGAAAGATAAATTGGACATTCTTTCAATTTTATTTTTCACAGAATTTGACTTTAAAAAATATTTCATGATTGTCAAAAGTTATAAGTTAGAAAGCTATGTAAGGAGTCTTATCAGGATTATCTCAACTTTTCAGGATTATGCCCGATTTTCTTTTATACTGAGAGAGCTTAAATTAAAGAAAAAGTTTATCATTGATGAGTTGAAGAAGGTTTGAAGAAATATCTTTTTCTGTTCTCATGTATATATATCACAATTCATTATTTATAAACTTATCTATTTTTATCACTTTAAAGTTAATATATAGATATATTTATAAGTTCGTGACGAAATATTATAGTATGCAAAATAAAACCCTTAGACATTATCTTGAATTAGAGTTTCAAGCTTCTTCAGAAGATAATCCCAGTTCAGTAGATTTATTGCTCCAAGTATCTGATATACTTAAGGAAGCGAGGCAACATGATCTTGCTGAGAAAGCAGCTACAAAATCACTAGATTTTCTTGTTTTAGAGGCAAAGGGCAGAGAGGATTTTTCAATATATTTAGAAAGAAAAATAACTAATAAAAAGATTAAACAACTAATAAGATTATTTTATGAGAATCAAGGATTTGAGTGTTACAAAGAAGATTCGCGTCAGTTTAAAGTTCAATCTGAAACCTATAAAACATTTTGTTATTTTTTCAGGCAGAATGAGCATGATATTCAGGTAACTATAACAAGATGCTCAAATCCAGATGAATTGATAGTGTCAACTAATTATTTCAAAAAGAAATGATTGGATTATAGATGTTTGTTATAATGTTGGGTATAACAATCTTTATAAAAGCTAGTTAACGCATTGTTAACATGATAAGGGCAGTAAGGGTAAACCCTTACCAACCCAGATAAAGTTGCCCTTATGAACCCTGAAAAATGAAATTGCTGCCTCAGCAAATTGAATTATGGTATATTATTCCGGCAATAAGAAGAGAATTTGCCATTGAAATGGCAAAGCAGGGGATGAAAGCTGTTGAAATCGCAAATACGTTGGGAATAACAAAGTCTGCTGTTTCACAATATTTTAACAAGATGAGGGCTGTTGAGTTCAGGTTTGGCAATGATATTAAAAACGAGATTAAAAAATCTGTTGAAATAATAAAGAAAGGACAAGAATCTGGAGAAGAAATACAAAGAATTATAAATATATTAAGGGAGAATAGGAGCATTTGCAAATTCCATCATATAAAAGAAAAGCTTGATAAGGGCTGTGAGATATGCTTTAGATAATGGAGCAAGAAATTATATTAAATAAGGAAAATATACTTAATGAATTGAGAAAGATTATTGACCCTGAGATAGGGCATAACATAGTTGATCTCGGACTTATTTATAATGTTGATATAAACAATGAAAATGTTAAAGTGTTGATGACATTTACATCTCCATTTTGTCCTGCTGGTGAGTTTTTAATTGATAGCATACAGCAAGCTGTTAAACAAATCGGAGGCAAGGCAGAGATTGAAGTTACTTTTGATCCGCCATGGAGTGCCGAAAGAATTAATCCTGACTTGAGGGCTGCGATTGGAGTTGAGGCTTAAAATGCTAGATATAAAAAATTTGCATGTTGAAGTTGACGGAAAGAACATTTTGAGAGGCGTGAATCTGTCAATTAATGATGGAGAGATTCATGCAATTATGGGTGCAAATGGCTCTGGAAAATCAACACTTGCCATGGCATTAATGGGGCATCCTAATTACAAGATTACTTCAGGAGAGATTTTTTTTAATGGACAATTAATTAATGATATGAAGTCAAGCGAGAGAGCAAGGCTTGGAATGTTCTTGAGCATGCAGAATCCTATAGAAGTAGAGGGCGTGAAGCTTGGCAGTTTTTTATGGCAGAGTGCAAGGACTCTGGAAAAGGTATATGGAAAAAATGTTATACAATTCAGGAATGAGCTTAAAGAAAAAATATCTTCATTGAATATGCCTGATTCTTTTATTGACAGAGACATAAATCATGGTTTCTCAGGCGGAGAGAAGAAAAAATCAGAGCTGGTGCAGATGTCAATGTTAAAGCCAAAATTTGCCATTATTGACGAAGTAGATTCTGGACTTGATATTGATTCATTGAAGATAATATCATCTCATATAAACAATATGAAAGACAGAGCATTTTCCGGACTTTTAATCACGCATTATCAAAGAATACTGAACTATGTGAAACCAGATTATATTCATGTGATGATTAATGGCAGGATTATTGCTTCTGGAGGTGACGAGATAGTCAGGCAGATTGAGGAAAAAGGATATGGGAGTTTTTAATATGGATAAGAGCTTATATGAGGCACTAAAATTTTTTATATTATTAGTGGATAGAATTAAGATGGAGAAAGATATGGAGGAAAATATTAGCAACAACGGTGATTTTGCAGAAATTATTCTTTCACTAGCCAGACTTGATACCACAAAATTATATGTAGACAAAGACCATGAAACACCAGAGTGTTTTGTAGAAGACATGGATCAGCTTAATGGTTTTGTTCATTTTTACCTTCCGCGCAACGAGATGCAGAGACATTATGAGCATATTTTTGAGTGCAGAAATTGCCGCCATATTGTTGCTGACTTTGCGAGAAGCTGGTATGGAGATAAAAATGGAAAACAAAGATAGAGCCAGGCAGATTGTTTCAGGATATAAATATGACTTTAAAGATCCTGAAGAATATGTTTACAAGGAAGAGAAAGGGCTTAATGAGAATGTTATAAAAAATATCTCTAAAATAAAGAAGGAGCTTCAATGGGTAACTGACTTTAGGCTTAAGTCTTTAGGTATATTTAATGCAAAAAAGATGCCGACATGGGGAGCTGATCTTTCAAAGATTAATTTTGATGAGATTTGTTACTATATTAAGCCAACTGAAAAATTAGCCAGAAGTTGGGAAGAAATGCCTGATAATATCAAGAAAACATGGGACAGGCTTGGAATTCCAGAGGCTGAGCGCAAGTTCTTATCAGGAGTTGGCGTGCAATATGACAGCGAGACAGTTTATCACAAAATATTAAAAGATTTGGCATTAAAAGGAGTGGTTTTTGTTGATCCAGATATTGGATTAAATCCTACTGAAGAGAAGATTGAAGAGATGGCAGAGACACTTGATATTTCGATTGATGTTGCGAGGAGAAATTTAATGCAAGCTCATGAAAAATTCAAAGAATTTTTCAGCACAGTAGTTCCTCCGCGCGACAACAAATTTGCAGCTTTGAATTCATCTGTTTTTTCAGGAGGCTCTTTTATATATGTTCCTAAAGGAGTTAAATTGAATATGAGCATGCCTTTGCAGGCTTATTTCAGGATTAATGCATCTAACATGGGTCAGTTTGAAAGAACACTGATTATTGCTGATGAAGACTCTGAAGTGTCATATTTAGAGGGATGCACTGCGCCAGTATATTCTAAACAATCACTGCATGCAGCTGTTGTTGAAGTTGTTGCTTTGAGGAATGCAAAAGTAAGATATACAACAATACAAAACTGGAGCTCTGATGTTTATAATCTTGTAACTAAAAGAGCTGTTGCCTATGAGAATGCAACAGTAGAATGGGTAGACTGTAATTTAGGCTCTTCTGTGAGTATGAAATATCCTAGCGTATACCTTGTGGGCAAAGGCGCAAAAGCTGATATGCTTTCTGTTGCTTATGCGGGAAGGGGACAGCATCAAGATGTAGGAAATAAAGCTATTCATGCTGCGTCTGAAACCTCTTCTCGGATTATTTCAAAATCTGTAAGCAAGGATGGTGGCAAATCTACTTTTAGGGCATTGGTTAGGATTGAGGAAGATGCAGATAATTGCAAAACCACAACAGAGTGCTCTGCATTATTGCTTGATGAAAAATCAAAGACAGATACAATTCCAACAATAGAAGTAAATAATCATACCGCTTCTGCAAATCATGAGGCTTCTGTTGGCAGATTAAGTGAAGAGGCATTGTTTTATCTGCAGTCAAGAGGATTGAGTGATGAAGAAGCAAGGGCAATGATTGTGCTCGGATTTTTAAATCCAATTGTCAAGACGCTTCCTTTGGAATATGCAATTGAGTTCAATAAGCTTATTGAAATGAGCATGGAAGGTTCTGTTGGATAAAAGAAACATAAGGGGAGTAAGGGTAGACCCTTACCAACCCAGTATCTGAGTTGGTTTCTTTTATGAAACTTCCTAATAATTTTTGATGAAAATGATAAAGATTTGTAATTTAAGTGAATTTTCTGATAATAATATAATTAGCAAGATTGTTAATAGTAAGAACATAGCTCTTGTTAAAATCAAGGAGCAGGTTTTTGCATTTGATGACGAGTGCACTCACGAAAAATACCCCTTAAGTCATGGGATGATTGACGAAAATAATGGAAATCCTATACTTGAGTGTTCTTACCATGGTACTAAGTTTAATCTAAAAAGCGGTAAAGTAGTTGCTTTGCCTGCAACAAAACCGCTTAAGATTTATAAAACTGAGATTAAACAGGGAGAAGTGTGGGTTGAATTATGATAAACGTCAAACACGATTTTCCGCTCTTGCAAAAGAAAGTAAATAATCAGCAGTTAGTATATCTAAATTCAGCAGCTACATCTCAAAAGCCAAAGGCTGTGATTAATGCAATTAAAAAATATTATGAAGAATACAACTCAAATATTAACAGAGGCAATGATTTTACTTGCAAGAGAAAAGATTGCTAAATTCATAAATGCTGATGCTGAAGAAATTGTATTTACAAAAGGTGCTACAGAAGGAATAAATTTGCTGATGAGGTCTTTAGAAAATGAATTGAAAGAAGGCGATGAGATTATTTTAAGTATGATGGAGCATCATTCAAATATTGTTCCATGGCAGCAGCTTGCTAAAAAAGGAATTGTATTAAAATATGTTGATATAGATGATAATGGAAAATTAAAGATAGATGATTTTAAGAACTTAATTAATCCTAAAACAAAATTAATCTCTGTTGCCTATGTTTCAAATGTTCTTGGAACAATCAATCCTGCAAAAGAGATTTGTGAGATTGGACATCAGAATAATATTAAAGTTTTGGTTGATGCTGCTCAAGCTGTTCCCCATTTTGAAGTTGATGTTAAAGACACGAATTGCGATTTTCTTGTTTTTTCAGGACACAAAATGCTTGCTCCAATGGGGATTGGTGTATTATATGCAAAGAAGGAATTGCTTTCAGATGTTAAACCTTTGCTTTACGGAGGGGATATGATTAAAGAAGTAG
>JACPGZ010000036.1 GCA_016188895.1 Candidatus Pacearchaeota archaeon | reverse complement strand
TATATTTGTGTCTGACTTCAGCGCATACGCTGTTGGCGCTTCTGGCTCTATATTTGCTATTGCAGGACTTTTGATGATACTTACTCCAAACCTGCCTGTGTTTTTAATGTTCATACCTATTCCTGTAAAGCTTAAGTATGCTGTGCCAATACTTTTGATTGGGCTATGGCTCATTTCAATAACAGGAGCTATAGGAATCGGGAATACGGCTCATTTGGGCGGGTTGATTGCTGGATTGTTTTATGGGGCTTACCTAAAGAATAAATACCCAAAAAAAGTTCTTATGTTGAACAGGTACTTTAAATAAGATGAGAAAAGAAGAGACAGAAGATGGAAAGAAGGAAAAGATGGAAAGGAGAAAATTAGGAGGTGGAAAGGAGAATAAAAAGAGAAGCAATACTATAAAAGAGCAGTATAAACTTGCCTGGAATTATATTGTTAATAGCAAGAGATATATCTATTTTATAGTTGCCTTATTTGTTATATTTTTGATAATTGGTTATTTCTTGCCTGTTTTTTTTGTTGATGAGGTTATAGAGCTTGTTTCAAAAATAATTGATGAAACAGAGGGTATGGGTTTTTTTGAGCTGTTTGTTTTTATTTTCTATAACAATCTGAAAACAAGCCTGATTTCAATAATAGCAGGAATTGCTTTTGGCATTTTTTCTATATTTAATACTATTGTCAACTCTTATTTGATAGGATTTGTTGGAAGGGCGGCATCTGAGAAGATTGGGGCAGGTGTTTTATTCAGGCTAGTTCCTCATGGGATTTTTGAGCTTCCATCATTTATTCTTTCGCTTGGACTTGGATTAAGACTTGGTTTGTATTTGTTTCTTAAAAAGAAGGGCGAGACATTTTCTGGCAATTTGGAGAATGTGTTGAGGGTTTTTATTTTTGTGATATTGCCTTTGTTATTAATTGCGGCATTTATAGAAACAATGCTTATTGTGGTGATTTTTCCGTCAGGTTGAATCGTAAGATTTTTATATTTGACAATATAGTGATATATATGGGGATTATAAAAAATTTAGGAGCTTTATTACTTTCGTCTGCAATTTTTGTTGGTTGCAATTACCCGGATAAACTTGAAAGGAGAGAGACGCCTCCAGTTCCTCGTGACCATCCTGCTCAGTCTATTCCTCCATCTTATGGACCATGGGAATCTGAAGATAGAGATATTCGAATTGATACTGCATCGTTACATAAATTTGAAGTTGATAATTTAAGCATTAAAGTAACTGGGGAACATACATCTGATATATCAGGCAGAGTAAGAGAATGTTCTTATAACGCTAAGGTTATAGAGTCGCGGAAAGTTTATGGTCCAAATTATCCTAACGGATATAATGTAGAAACGCGGACATTGTTTAAGAAAGTTGATTGGATGTCCCCGCCTCTTCAGTTTATAAGTGAATATGCCCCTACTACCGATATACCTGTTGCACCAACTGGCGAGTTTTCATTAAAAATTAGAAGTCTTGATAACTTTTATTTCAAAGAACCTCTAGATACTCACAAATATTTTAGGGTAGTGGCATTTTCTGAACCTGCAAAAATCCAAGTAAAACACTGGACACTCAATAGATTATCATATAATACAAGTCCTCATGGAAGTCCTGTTAGGTTTAGAGGTAGTTTTTTTGATTACGAAATATCATTACCTGTATGGACATATGAAATTGATAAAGATGCAATTAAAGATTTTGTAGAAAAAAGTGTTCAAACTACAAAAGTTTATCTTGAAGCCCTTGATAAAATAACTCGCTTGCCTATAACTCCTAAGATACGTATTACACCAATAGATGCACCAACAAAGTCAGATTTAGAAAAAAAATTATTTGGTGAATTTAGAGACGAAAATCTTACCGCAATAGCTCTAAATGATGTACCTTCGTATCTTGGCTATGATCCAAATAGTAAGATTTTAGAAGATGTGACACAAGGTATAGATTTCGACGCATTAATTGGCTCTACATATAAAGTTGAGACATTTCATAATAATTATTTTTATTTTTCAGGATATATTAAAGCTAATAATAATCCGACAAAAAAAAGTGTTTTGCTTATTGAAAAGGGTGCAAAAGTTAGAGTTGAAGGCGTAAAAGATGGGGAGGGTGGAGAGATTATTGATACTAGATAGGATACATTGGTAAGATTTATAATTAATATGTTTCTTGTTTAATCATGAGAAAAAAAGAGGAAGAGATTACTTTTGATAAATTTTTCAAAGATAAGAAGTCATTTAGATTATGGATTATTTCATGGTTATTGGGATTCTTATATCTAATAATAAGTATGACTTTTTTATTTATTAGTATTAGAAAGGATATTCCACAGATCGTAATTAAAAATTCAATTTTTAAAATAGACTCTTTTTTTATGTTTATTGTATTTTTATTCTTTTTTATGGGCTTATATTTTCTTTTTAAAGCAATTTTAGGAAAAGAAAGAATGAAAAATTTTATAACTTTTTATATAAAAGATAATTTCCTATTTACGATTATAGTTTTTTGGATTGTGCTATTTTTAATAGTCTTCTTATCTGAGAAATTATATGATGGGATTTCTCTATTTTTATTTCTTTTTATGCCTTTAATAATAGGGTGGATGGGATATATAATAAAAAAGAAATTTAAGTTTAATGCTAAAATATTAAAGATTTCTATTTATGAATTCTTATTATGGGTTTCGATAGTTTTATCAATATATATTTTTAATAAATTTTCTTTAGATTTTCTTAACATCAATGATTTCTTTGGGGGTATTTTAATGTTCTTGTTTAATAGTTTCATAATCATAATCATTCTTTTTTTATTTTTTTACATGAAAAATTTAGAACTATACAAGGTAAGAAATAAGTTATAATCTATTTTAGAGCGATATTACAAACATTTGTGGAATTATGATATATGCAGACTAAAAATCCAGTCTCTTGCATTCTTTCATAACAATTTTGACAACTAATATTAAATGTTAAATTAACTAAACCATTATACTTTCCAAATTCTTTTTCTAATATCTTAACATCAAATGTAGCAGAACTACCAGAAGGTATATTTTCTATGTATGGGTCATTGGATATTAATCCTTCATTTTTTAAGAATAGTTGAATGCCTCCCGTGCCCATATTACCTGAATTTAATACTTGAATACCAAGACCCTTTTGTGCTTTATTAACATTAGAATATTCTTTAAGATTATTAGCATCGATTAGTGGAATATAGTTAGTATCATAATAGTCTAATCTTATTTTTACAAAAGCAAAATCTCGCTTTAAATCTTGTTCAAATTGATAATCAGCAAGATTTATAGATAATTCATTTTGTTTATTAAAGAGTATAATTGTAATTACTAATGCAATTATAGAGGTTATTATGGATATTTTTTCGAGTTTTTTCATAGATAAGTAATAATTAACTTATATTTAAATTTTTTTAATTCTTTATCCACTCGCTCAACCTCTTCTCTTTTATTAATATCCCTCTACTTCCAATTCTTTAATTCTTTCGAAATGCTTTGCATTCCTTGTTATAAGTTTTTCTTTATTATGAATTGCAATAGCTGCAATCATGACATCCTCTATATCTATCGTCTCTCCCCTATTAATTAAATCCGCTTCAATCTCTCCTGATTTAACAGCACTATCCTTGTCTAAGTCTAGTATTGGAAAAGAAGAAAACAATTTGTTTATTCTTTCTTTCTCATTTTCACGCACATTAGGGATGTTGGAATTTAAATAAAGTCCGCGAATAATCTCTATTATAGCTGGAGAGGGTATTTTAGCTGTTTCATTCTCTCCCAACTTTAGCTCTAATTGAGCCAAATTCACTCTCTTTCTCAATAAGTCTATAATGACTGAGCTGTCTAAACAAACCATCAATTATTAAATTCCTCCTTTAATCTATTTATTCTTTTCTTATGCATTTCTCTATGCAACTTTCTTGCCTCCAAAATACTTTTCTCTAAAGCATCTCCTGCTTCTTTGGATAGAATACCATAGAATTCTCTTAGTCTCTTAATATTCCCTTTCTTCCCAATTTCCCTGACTATGACTTTAGAAAAACTTTCATTATCCTTTTTATTTCTCTCTAAAATCTTGTATGCTTCTTCTGTTACCGAAATATTCTTAGTGGCCATACCCACACATACACACACAGATTTATATATTTTGCGGTAGTTAATTTATAAACTCGCTCAGCCTCTTCTGCTTCCTGAAATTTGCAAGAAGTTTTGAGCGTTCAAGGAAATTATTGATGTTTATTTTCAGTCTTGTGTTTATTTGCTTGAATAAAGATTTCAAATCTGGAAAAACCTCTGGTTTTTTTGAAAAAGCATCTCTTGAAGCCTCTCTTAAAATTCCAACTCCCAATGGTGCATAATATTCAGGATTTATCTCGCGCAAAACAATGCAGGATGCCTGCCTCTTTATTTTTTCCAGATATTCGCAAAATGCAAGCCTGTTTGAATAATAAGCACCTGTAACATCATATGCGTATTTCTTTCTTCCAAATACTGATTCATAATCTGTCCACATACCTTTTGGCTGGTTAAATTCATTTATTCTTATTTCAATTACTTCAAATGAAAATACATCTGGAAGAATAATAAGTTCGTAATGATTTCCTAAGTATTCTGAATGGAACAAGCGGAAATCGCCCAATTCCTGATATGATTTAATCTTTTGCATAATATGTTTTGTTATTATATCATCCGTTGCTGTCACGCTCCATCTTGTCGGAACAAGCTTCCTGCTTTTCTTCAATCCAAGCAATCCAGAGCTTAGTATCTTTATTATATTGCTTACAGGAATTTTTGATTTATAGAGTTCTTGTATTGCATTTGTTGCTTTTGCATCTGTGTCTGACACTAAATAATCTACTTTTTTATCTATATACGGATTCTCCTCTAATCTTATGCTTTCTAATGGAGCTGGATTTCCTATAATTGCAGTGTGGGTATCTGTAAAAGAAGCAAGATGTGGTCTTTTTGCAAGCTGGAATTCAGATGACACAGAGCGAGATGCCATTGCAATCTCTTGCATTGTTGTTGTGTAACGTGTAGCTTTTTTTATATTTGAGACAAAACGAGCATAAATCATACTTGCCCTGTGGGCAAGTATGTCGTTTATTGCGAGCTTCTTCTCATACCATATTTCAGGCATACTTAATTCCTCTGTGTTGCCATAATAACTTGGAGACAAGACTCCTGTGAATACATTTGGATAGTTGTAACGACCCACAAAAATTTCTGGTGGTGAACTACCTGAAAAATGCGTCTCGATACGAGGAGAAAACTCCTTTAGCTTCTTTAAAAACGGGCAATCTCTTTCAAGATGCTGCTCTTTACAAAATTTACATCTAAGGAACATTAAAATAAAAGAATAAAGAAATATTTATGCTTTGTTATTCTTTAGAATTAATCATATTCCTTCTTTAAAGTAAATTCTTTGCCTGTTTGTTTTTCATATGCTTCTGCTAATTGCAAAGCTTGATCAAAAAATTCAGGGTTCTAAGATTTAGCTTTTTCATTCTCTCAAATCACTTATTCCCAGCAGTATAAAAAGAACACCTATGCCTGCAACAACCCAGAAAACTCCGCCTTTAAGAACAATCCAAGCTGCGCTTTTAAAATCCCAAAATGAGCCCCACCATGCTTCTGAAAACCATGCAACTATAATTGAGCCAATAAGCAATATCAATCCTATCAAAAGCTCTGTCCACTTGTCCATAGATATATCAATATTAGAGTTATTTAAAAAGATTTCTGTTTTTTAATATACAATTATATTTAAGTAAAGAAATACAAAGTTTTAAATAATTTTATTTTGTTGTTAATTTATAAAGGTGATAAAATGGGTGAGGAATTAAGACATCAGATTGAAAAAGGGGTAATAAATTTTCTAGATGTATTAAGAATTGTGTCTCCAGGAACTTCGCTCCGCGCTGCAATTGATGATGTTGTTAGAGCTGGCATGGGCGCTCTGATTCTTGTCGAGGCAGATGGAATAGAGGATGTAATAGACGGCGGATTTAAAGTAGATTGTAATTTCACTCAGCAGAGACTTATAGAGTTGTGCAAGATGGATGGTGGAATTGTTCTTTCAGGTGATTTAAAGAGAATATTGTATTCAAATGTTCTTGTGGTTCCAGATCATACTCTCCCAACACAAGAAACAGGAACAAGGCATAAGGCAGCTGAGAGAATTGCAAAACAACTTAAAACATTGGTGATTGCAATATCTGAAAGGAGAAAAAAAGTAACATTGTATTATAATCAGAGCAGATATGAATTGACAAATACCGAAGATATTCTTAGAAGAACAAATGAAACACTCAGGATTCTTGAAAAACAGCGAGAATTATATGATGAATTGATAACAAATTTGAATGTTTCGGAGATTACAGGATTGGTTGCATTAAGTGATGTTTGTTCTGTACTGCAGAGGATTCAGATTATATTAAAGATGGAAGACTTGCTGAAAAAAGCTGTTGTAGAGCTCGGGCAGGAAGGCATAATCGTAAGAATGAGACTTAGGGAGATTATGGGAGATATAGACAAGACAAAACATCTTATATTAAAAGATTACACAGGCAATAGCATAGAGATTATTGAAGAAAAGCTTGATGAACTGGATTTTCACAATCTTCTTGATACAACAACATTTGCAAAACTCCTGTTTGACAGCTCGCCTGAAAGCTCTATAACTCCCCAGGGATATAGAATTATTGGAAAAACATCTCTTACTGAGCAGGAAATAAATTCTTTGATAAAGCATTTTGATAATCTGAACAGCTTGCTTGAGTCTGATGAGACAGATCTCATAAAAATCATTGGGCATAAAGCTGTTTCTTTCACTCAAGACCTGAAAAAGCTTAAAGAGCAGATAATGATGGGCAAGAAGGTGTAAGGAACCTAGGTTCCTTGACAGTCAACCTCCTAAATATATCTCTAAAATAATTTAAATTCGTAGAACATAGTTTTTCCTGACAGAAAGCTATTAAAATAGCATCTTGCAAATAAATTAATGCTACCAGAATCTGAAATCAATGAAATTCGTGAACATCTTAACAATACGCAAAATCCATTATTTTTATTTGACAATGATGTTGATGGATTTTGCAGCTTTTTATTGTTCAGGAGATATATTGGCAGGGGAAATGGTGTTGCTATACGAAGCTATCCTGAATTAAATAAGAGTTATATGAGAAAGATTGATGAATTAAAGCCGGATTATGTTTTTATCTTGGATAAGCCGGTTGTTTCTATGGAGTTTATTGATGAAATCAAGCAGAGAAATATTCCTATAGTGTGGATAGATCATCATGAAAGCCCATACCCATTGCATGCCCATTCCATAGGGCATCGGAGTAGCATAGAGGACAGGGCGTCGGAAATAGATTATGAAGGCATTAATTACTATAATCCCCTGAAATATAATGAGAATTTTCCTGTAACTTATCTTGCATACAATGTTGTTAATAATAAAAGAGATTTATGGATTGGTGTTCTTGGATGTATTGCAGACATATACAAACCTGAGTTTATGAATGAGTTTAATAAACAATATCCTGAATTAGCCTGCAACAATAATGACCCATTTTACTGCATTTATGAAACAGAGCTTGGCAAGGCAATAAGGATAATTGATTTTGCATTAAAGGATAAGACAAGCAATGTCACAAAGATGATCCGCTATGCTTACAAGATGAATTCTCCTTATGATATTTTAAAGGAGAATAAAGATAATTATACTATAATTAAAAGATTTAACGAGATTGATAAGAAATATCAAAAACTCATTAAAAAAGCGCTAGAGCATGTTGAGGGAGACCTAATATTTTTCACTTATGGCGGCGAGTTTAGCATAAGTGCAAATATATCAAACGAGCTTGTTTACAGGTATCCTGACAAGCTTATTGTTGTTGCCTATCTTAAGGATAATAAGATAAATATATCGCTTAGGTGGAGGAATAATGATGTCAGGAAACTGACTGCAAAAGTCCTTGAAGGATTAGAAGGAGCAAGTGGGGGAGGGCATGAGCATGCAACAGGAGCTCAAATACTTGTAAAAGATTTAGATGAGTTTAAGAGAAGAGTGGCAGAGTATTTGAGGGAGAATAGATAATATTTTAAATTCTGTTTTTATATCAAACTTATGATAAAAACTAGAAAAGAATTGATTGATGCTTATCTGAAATTTTTTAAGGAGAAAAGTCATGCAGTAATTCCATCTTCTTCTTTGATTCCTGAGAATGATTCAACTGTGTTATTTACAACAGCTGGGATGCATCCGCTTGTTCCTTACTTGCTTGGACAGAAGCATCCTCTTGGCAAGAGATTGGCAAGTGTGCAGAAGTGCATTAGAACCACTGATATTGACAAAGTAGGCAATGAAACACATCATACTTTTTTTGAGATGCTTGGAAATTGGAGTCTAGGAGACTATTGGAAAAAAGAAGCAATTGAGTGGAGTTATGAATTTTTGACAAGGATTCTGAAAATTGATAAAGAAAAACTAACAATCAGTTGTTTTGCAGGAGATAAAGATGCTCCACGTGACGAGGAATCTGCTAAAACCTGGCATTCTCTTGGAGTCAAGAAAATAAAATTTCTTGGAAAAGATGACAACTGGTGGGGTCCTGCTGGAAAAACAGGGCCTTGTGGGCCTGATACAGAAATGTTTGTTGACGGGGTTGAAATCTGGAATGATGTTTTTATGGAATACAACAAGACACATGAAGGGAAATTCATTCCTTTAAAACAAAAAAATGTTGATACTGGAATGGGTGTTGAAAGAACTCTTGCGATTCTTAATAGACTAGATGATAATTACTTGACAGAAGTCTGGAAGCCAATAATTGAAGAAATTGAGCATCTTTGGAATATAAAATATGATACGGAAAAAAATAAGAGGATCATTAGGATAATTGCAGATCATGCAAAAGCTGCTGTCTTCATTGCTGCAGAGGGAATAATTCCTTCAAACAAAGGGCAAGGATATATACTAAGAAAATTAATAAGAAGATCTCATGCACTAATTCATGATTTACACAATGTGGGACATTTAGTCTCCTCACTTGTAAGCACTATTATGAATATTTACGCAGATGACTATGAAGAGTTAAGGAAAACTACAGAAAATTACAACAGGGTATGGGAAATAATAAAAAACGAAGAAGAGAAATTTGGAGAAACGATAGATGCGGGTCTGAATATATTTAAAAGATTAACACATAATAAAAAAATTTTATCAAGTAAAGATGCATTTCTACTTTTTCAATCATATGGTTTCCCATTAGAGATAATAGAAGATTTATGTAAAAAGGATAAAATAAGATTAGATAAAAAAGCCTTCGAACAAGAACTTAGAAAGCATCAAGAACTGAGCAGGACTGCTGCTAAAGGCAAATTCTCTTCGGGCTTGGCTGATGCGTCTGAGAAAACAACAAGATTGCACACTGCAACTCACCTATTGAATGAGGCATTAAGAAAGGTTTTAGGAAGTGATGTAAAGCAAAGAGGATCAAATATAACTCAAGAAAGACTTAGATTTGATTTTAACTTTTCAAGAAAATTATCTCCTGATGAGATTAAGAAGGTTGAAAATATTGTAAATGAAAAAATAAATCAAGGATTAAATGTAAAAAGAGAAGAGATGTCACTAAAGGACGCTTTAGAAAGTGGTGCACAAGCTGAATTTGGAGCAAAATATCCAGACAGAGTTTCTGTTTATACTATTGAAGACAAAAAGGATAAGAAAGGATGGTTTAGCAAGGAGATTTGCACAGGACCTCATGTTTCCAACACTAAAGAAATTGGCAGGTTTAAGATTGTGAAAGAGGAAAGTGTTGCAGCTGGTGTGAGAAGGATTAAGGCTGTTGTGGAATGAAATGGAAGTTGTATATTCAGATCATGCTAAAAAGAGGATGAAACAGAGAGGCATTGAAGAATGGGAAGTAGAGCATATTCTTAAATTTCCTTCTTATATTAAAAAATCATTTAGTAATAGAAAAGTAGCTGTTGGAGAACTCAAAAATAGAGCCATAAAAGTAGTCTTTATTGAAATAGAAAATTATAAAAAGATAATTAGTGTTGTATAATGATGAAATTTGAATATGACAAAGACGCAGATGCTGCATATATTTACTTAGAGGATTCTATAGAAGATGGAGAAGTTAAAAAAACCATAGAATTAAATGATAATATTATTCTTGATTTTGATAAAAATGGGAAATTGATTGGCATTGAGATTCTTGATGCTAGCATTATATTGAATAAAAAAGCTATTTTAGAAGCAAGGTCTGGTTAAGGCTGTTGTGGAGTAATTTTTATAATTCGTGATTATAATAATATGCAACATGGTATATTAAAATTATGTTACTAAGTTATATATAATTGAGTGGGAAGGATTAAGGGTGTTGTAAAGTGATTATATCTATATTAGATTGTAGTAAAATAATGAGTTAATGCTTCTCTAAAATCGTCTTTTGTAGTTTCCGGTAAATATTTTGGAATAAGATAAAGATGTGCTTCCGATAATGCATAAAGGGGACAATCACTAAGCCTCATACCATCTCCAGTCCTGATTACAGCTCCAATTTGTTCATGGATTTGAAGAGGATGACCTTCTAAAGCAAAATCTAATTCTCTCTTTCCCGAATAATGTATTAAGAAATTTATTGTTTTATCTTTTTTAGGTGAAGAGCGGAGTTTATTCAATGTTTCAGTTAAATCGTTCCATTTTTCTGATAAATCTTTAGACCTATCTACTCTATCAGGTTTATACATCCAAGGTTTTTCTGCTAAAGTTATTGTATCAACATATATTTCATCAGGATTTAAATTAGTCTTGCCATCTAAAATATTTAAAGCGAGCTTATTTATTGCAATAAGTATAGACTCCAAATTTTCATTACTTCTTCTTTGCATTTCAAATGAGGTAGGTCTTAGAAAGAAAATACTACAAGTATCTAACTTAAATTCATTAAAACAAATTTCTAAAAAATCTTGACACTTTCTTTGTCCAATATCGTATAAATATTTTAAGGTTATATTTTCTCCAGCTTTCTCCTTATTTTTTGCAAATCTTCTACTTCCGTCTGGCAAGAGTAATACACTTCTGGGTATATCAGCATAATAAGGTCTATGCTCCAAAAATTCTGTATCTCTTATTATGTTTGTCATGATAAAATTGTAAACGATAAATTTTTATACTTATGTTGTGAAGTAATATCACAACAATATGAAACCAGAAAATCTTATAGAAATAGGTTTAACAAAGGAAGAATCTTCAATTTATTTAACTTTAATTAAGATAGGATCATCTTCTGTTAGCCATTTAGCAAGGCGCTTAGAGAAAGATCGAACATCGGTTTATCATTCATTAAGTAATTTACAAAGAAAGGGTTTAGTAAGTTATATAATAAAAAATTATAGAAAATTCTATTTTGCGGCAGATCCTGAAAATTTATTAGGTCCTATAAAAGCGAAGGAAGAGTATGCTAAGAAGTTAATTAATGAAATAAAAAATATAGAAAAGGAGCATGAACCAGAGCAATATATTGAAGTATACGAAGGGAAAGAAGGGATAAGAATAGTCTATACAGAGATTATAAAATCTGGTGAGCTATTATCTTATGGCGCAAGTGGAAAAAGTTTTGACATATTGAGATATGAGATACCGCATATAATTAAGAAAGCTATTAAAAGAAAGATAAAAGGTAGAATTATTACAAATAAAAAATTCAAAAATCACGAAATGACGAAAGTACCAAATATGCATTTTAGATATCTAGATACTGCAGATAGTTTGTCTACAACAACAATTTTAGACGACAAAATAGCAATAAACATTTTTTCTATAAATCCTCTAACTATCATTATAAGAAATAAAGAACTTGCCATTAATTATAAGCATTATTTTGAATTATTATGGAAAATAGCAAAAAATAGCAATTAATTGAAGAAAAGTTAAATGATTATGGAAGATTGAAAAATGAAAAGCGAAAAGTTTATTAATGTTAACAATATATATAAATTGTGAACATTGGAGAATAAGATGTACGAAAATGTTGGAACAAGAATACCTGAAGATTTAGTTAAAGATATAGAATATCTTTCTCATGAAGAGCATACTAATAAGTCTAAAGTAATTCGCGAATTATTAGTTGTTGCTGTAAAGAAAAGACTTTTGGATTTGGCATTGAAGAAGTATTTGGATGGGAAAATTTCTTTAGGAAGAGCTGCAGAATTGGCGCAATTGCCTTTAATTGATTTTATGAAAACAATTGCAGAGAGGAAGATTCCTATACATTATTCTATTGATTCTTTAGAAGAGGATTTTAAGAAAGCTGCAAAGAAAAGATGATTGTTTCAAATTCTACGCCGATTATTAATTTTGGCAGACAAGGAAAGCTTGATATTTTGAGAAGATGTTTTGATAAAATTTTTATTCCTAAAAGTGTTTACGACGAAATTATGCAGAAAAAAGAAAGCCCAGAGGCTATTATTTTGGATAAATCTATCAATGAAAAATGGACTATTGTTGAAGATATTGCTATTAATCCTCTGTTAAATACAATGAGCTTGGGCAAAGGAGAAAAAGAAGCTATTTCTTTAGCATTGCAAAAGAAATGTGAGCTGCTCATTGATGACGACTATGCGAAAGCATATGCCAAGATTCTTAATGTAGAATCTCATGGCAGTTTTTATGTCTTGTATCTTGCTTGTTTAAAAAAGATTATTGATAAAGAGGAAGCAAAAAATATCTTTGGGGGTATGATACGCGAGGGTTTTTATGTTTCTATAGAGCTTTATTCCAGGTTTTTGGAATTATTAGGGAAATAAGTTAGGGCTATTGTTGAGTGATTACCATTCCACCTTCAAACATGCAGGTAACTTCCAATTTAATCTTTTTTGTTCCTGAAAATAATGCTTTTTACAAAGATAACTCCAACCTCTATTTTTACTATTTTTCATTAACATGGGATATACTTCTACATATGCAAAATTAGTACAAGTTCCATGATAGTCGCAACAAGGGAATTGTTTATCTTTAAAAAGTTTAAATCTTATTATAGAATTATAATTTTTAGTATCGTCTTTAAGAATTCTTAATCTTAAATTTTTATCATAATATTTTGTTATGATTTTCATAATTAATTGTATAAAAATCAATATATAAATTTAGTATAATCTAAATATCAATCCCTCGACACCACTCGCATCTGTCTTCAGGGCATTTTCCTTTCAGCAGTTTTATAGCAATATCAAAGAGTTTTTGGGCATTGAATGGATATACTTTCATCTTGACAAGTTTTGTGTCAAACAAAACTTCTCCTGTTTCCAGGACTTTGTTTGGGATGTAAAATAGCAAGAAACCGAAATCTTCTATCTCATGATTATTCTTTTTTAACAATAATGTGTAAATATCAAGCTGGTCTTGATAGTATTCATGGCTGTTATCTTTTAATTCATAGCCTCTTGTCTTATAATCTAAAACAACAAGCTTGCTGTCTTTTACAAGAACATTATCTATCATACCAATTAATATATTTCCTTCATTATCTGCAAATTTAAGCCCTATCTTTCTGTCTCTCCATGAATCTAATAATCCCTTGTCAGAAAATAAACTCATTCCTTTACATTCTTCATTTTCTTTCAGTTCAGGGGGAAGCTCGCCTTTGTCTCTAAATATATCAAAATGTTTTTTTAAAATGCGGTCCATTCCAGATGGAAGGCTTGGAAAAATCCCAATAGGCCTCTTCCAGATTCGGTTTTGCTCAAGCCAGAAGCATCTAGGGCATTCTTTCATTAAAGAGAGCGATGATTGAGATAATGTATATGGCATAAGATTTAGAAAATATGCTTGTATAAATAGTTTATTCTAGTTGTTCTGAATATGAAAGCTTTGAAAAGCAAAGATATATAAACTTATCATTATACTGATAAGTATGAAATTAGAATTGATTAATCCGCATGTATCGAAAATATTAATTTCGGTTAGGAAGGAAGACTCTATAAGAGCTTTGTCTCGTAGAATTAGCTTGAGCTATGGATGGACTTACAAATGGGTGCAGGACTTAGCAGAATTGGGTGTTTTTAACTTGACTAGAATGAAGATATTTTTAAATGAGAAAAATAAGTTTTATCAGCAAACTTTAAAATACATAAAAGAGGTTTTAAGTAACAATATTCAATTTCACTATAATGTCTTAGCCTTATTTGGTATAAAATATGCCTTTATAAAAACAGACGCGGTTTTTGTATGGACGCAGGGCGGGTATAATATTGCGAGATACAGAGATTTTTATCCAATCTTTATTAAAGTAATTAAGAAAGATAAAAAGATATTTGAGAATTATTGTAAAAAATTAAATTTAAGCTTAAATAAAAAGAAAAAAATCTTTTTTAATGTAATATATTCGGAAGATTTTAATTTTGAATACTGCAATGATGTGCCTGTAAACAGTTTAAATGATACTATTGATTTTATGAAGAAAAATAAATATAATTTTGAACCTGCTTTAGAGATGATTAAAGAAATGTATAAGAAAAAAATCAAAATAAAATATAGGGAGAGTGTAACAAATGTTTAATAAATTTGAGAAGTTTGGAACTTTTATAAAGAGAGAAAATACAATATTCATGATTTTGCAGGATTTTATCAATGCGGGTTTAGAATTTATAGTCATCGGAGGATATGCTGTAAGCGCTTATAAACATAGATTTTCAGTTGATGCTGATGTTGTCATTAAAAAAGAAGATAAAGCAAAATTTGAAGATATTTTATCTGAAAGAAAATTTGTAAAAATAAAAGCTTTAAATTTGAATCATGTTTATGCTCCAGAATTCGCAAGTTATAAATTAAATGAAAAATTACCTGTTACTATAGATTTACTTATTGGCGGTATTGGTTCGAGAACTACAGATGCCTCTTTTAGCTTTGCTCAATTAAGAGAATATTCTGAAAATAAGAAGATTGTAGGGGTAGAAAAAGAAGTAATTGTAAAAATCCCAAAAAGAGAGTTTCTTATAATATTAAAATTACATTCAGGAAGATTGACTGATTTTAGAGATATTGCTGCTTTGAGTAAGAATTTAGATATAGAATTAATAAAAAAATTTATCTGGATAGGAAAAATTAGCATTGTTAAGGATAATATCAAGAGATTATTGTCTTTAATAGAAGAAAAAGGATTTATAGATAGTTTTAAAGGGGTATTTATTGGAAAAAAATATGATATTGACCCAGACGAAGTAAAAAAACTTAAGAAGTTGCTTTTGTAAGTTTGCATTCCTTAATCCCTTTGTTCTGAATGGGTAATATTATAAATAGATAAAACATTCTTTTTTCAATGAATGTTATTTTTGAGATTATTGATAAAAGTAATAGAAAAACTAGATTAACAAAAGAAAGATGGGCTCATATAAGAACAGAGCATTCTAATATAGAAAATCCTGAAGAAATTATAGAGACGTTACAAAAGCCGGATGAGATCATTTATTATGAAAGAGAAGGAGTTGAGTATTCCTTCAAATATTTTAAGCATAAAAAGTGGAAATCAAAATTCCTAAAAGTTGTCGTTAAATATATAAACAATGAGGGGTCTATATTATCAGCACATTTTGTGAGAAACATAAAATGAAAGGAAATATGAGAATTTATTATGATGAGGAAGGCGATTATTTAGAGATATTTATAGGAAATCCTAGGCCTAATTACGGCGAAGATATAGCCTCTGGCGTGACTGTTTTTAAAGATGAAGAAACAGATGAAATCATGGGAGTGGGCATACTTAACTTTAGGAAGAAGTCAAAAACTCTTAAAGACATCGAATTAAAACTACCATTTAAGATAGTATCAGAGTCTTGAAAAGATCGTTGGTTGCATTCCTTAACCCGTTATTCAACATAAATCGCAGGCTTTCCAGGCTTTGCCTTTGAAGCCTTGTTTTGAGGGTCATGCTTGTTCTTGTCATTGACTGCAAATACTTTGACTTCTTTATTGAGTTTCTTTGAAAGATATTCTTTATTATATATATCTTTTTCATTTGGGATAGCATAAATGTATATTGTTTTGGCTTCTTTGTTTTGCTTTTCCTTGATAATTCTTATTATGTTATTTATATCATCAATTGTATTTTGCAATATCTTTTGCTGTTTTTCAATTTCAGGATTTATCTTTTTTTCATCAGCCTTTGGCCATTCTGCCAATGAGACAAAATTCTTATGCCCAATTTTTTCCCATAGCTCTTCTGCAATGTGGGGGCAAAATGGGGCTAGAAGTTTTATAAAAGATTTTATATCTTGTTTGCTTATTTGTTTTTCTTGTTCTATTACTGCAAAAAGCTCTCTTAGTTTTATTATTGCTAAATTATATTTCAAATCTTCAATGTCTTTAGTTACTTCCTTTATTGCTTTATTGAGCTTGTGCTCTATTTTTGCAGATGATTTTGATTCTGGGTGAAGTTTTATTATGAAATTATACACTCTATTCAAAAATTTAAAGCTTCCTTCAATTCCTTCTGGACTCCATGAAAAATCCTTGTCAGGAGATGACATTGATACAAGAAATAGCCTTAATGTGTCTGTGCCGTATTTTTTTGTTATTTCCATAGGATCAACAACATTTCCCCTTGACTTAGACATTACAAAGCCATCTTTGCCGTGAACCATTCCTTGATTGAATAATCTTTTAAAAGGCTCGTTTAAATTTATAAGTCCTAAATCGCGAAGCGCTTTTATGAAAAAGCG
>JACPGZ010000034.1 GCA_016188895.1 Candidatus Pacearchaeota archaeon | reverse complement strand
TAAGATGATGATTTGTAGCTCCTCCAGAAATCCAGCTAAAGTTAAATCCCTTTCCAAAAAATCCATCAATAACTTTAGGACAATTCCCTCCGCTTCCGCAGATAGCAGTTGCATTATGCACTTTTCCAGTGTGGTCATAAGCATGTGTTGAATTTTCTCCAAAAGCAGAATCATTATTGAAGTGGAAAAAGAATATCATTTTAGAATCAAGTGCAAACTCTGTCCTTAAATCAGTAATTCCGCTTGAAAACAAACTGCTTCCATTATACAAGCTCCAATTTATGCTAAGATACTCGTCAGGAGCTGGATCATCAACAGCCTCTGCATAACAGAATAAATCCTCAAATGTAAAATTGGTTCCAAAAGTAGAGTTAAAAACAAGTTTGCTTGTGAACGGCAAATCAGGCATAATAAAAAAAGCATTCTCTGAAACAGAAATGCCGCTTACAGAAGCATTAACCTGCCAAAAGTATCTTGATGGAGTAAGCTTAGCAAGCTCCTTAATTTCATCTGCGCTTAAGCTTCTGTTCCATATAGCTACCTCATCAATTGTTCCATTAAATGCGGAATCAATAGTTTCTGAAGCTCCTTCATATAATTGTCCGATTCCAACTCTTATGTTGTTGTTGGCTGGAGCTGAATTTGTAACACTGCTTGACTCTACTTCGCCATTTAAATAAAGAGTTAAAGTGGTGTAATTATAAACATAAGTTGCATGATACCAAATATTGTTTTGGATAATAGTATTCCCCCGTGTGCTAAAATCAGCTCCTGTCGGACTTTCTAAACATCCTGCTAAATTTGTCCCATTAATGCCAAATACCCAATTTGAATCAATTCCTGTATTATCACCGCCACCGCCACCCTTTGCTGTAAGTGGCTCAACACCATCATTAAAACAGCCATTAAATCCGCCAAGTGTGCCATCTCCTCTTCTGACAAACCAAACAGAGATAGTAAAATTTTTAACATTCAGAATATTATTATGTGCAACACTTATATTTCTATTTCCTAAAATTCCATTAAATTCAAATCCTCCTGCAAATTTAGCAGTTTCATTCCACAAGCCATTCTGAACACTTGCATTATTTCCATAGCTTGAGAAATCTCTTGCAAACGTGGCATTTTCTCCTAACTCGCTTAAATTGTCAAAATGTAACAATGCAACTAATCCATCAGAATTCTTATCCACAATCCCGCCGCTCCAGTTATATACAAAGTTCCCGTTGCCAACTCCCTTTTTGTGATACAGCAAGAAATCGCTTAGTCGTGAAGAATCATTGCTTCCATAAATCCATACTTCCATTAAATCATTATCAATATCAAGCAAAGAATAATTTAGCTCTGCATATCCTTCTGTAACAACCTTTTCCCCGCCAATTGGATAAATCAGTGTTATAACAGGGAACTTATCTAAAATTATATTAAGTTGGATTGATTTAGTAAGATTTACAGATACTGATTTACTTGAATATCCTTCTTTTGAAACATTAACAGTGTAATTTGTAAAATATTTAACAGCAGTTCTGTTTTCAGAATATTCAATTAAGGTTTGTCTTGGAATAAATCCTGTTGATAAAGTTTCATTTGCCCTTAAACTGCTAAAAATGTCACTTATATTCACGCTTGCATTTTCAATTGGAGTGCCAAGAGCATTTGTCACATTAACATCCAAATACCAATGAACATTGAGACTAACATTAGAGTTTGAATCAAATACAGCTCTTTTATCGGTAAGGGTCACATTTGTAAAATTGACATTACCAAAAGAACCAACACCAAATATTAAATCAGTAGAGAGAGATGCATTGATAAAAGAATCAAAAAACAAGGCATTGTTAAAATTTGAAAAAACAATAATGCCTTCAGAGTCAGTTTCATTAGTAATTATAATATTCCCTCTTAAGATATACATCGAACCGTTATTAATTTTTATCCCATCACTATCATAATCAAATGTGGATATAATGTTGTTATCTATAACAAGATAATTAGATTGAGATATATCTATTCCAATTGCAGAGCCTCCTTGACTGAAAATTATAAGACTATTGTTAACTAAAATACTATATGGGCTATATAATAAACCAATGCCAACTCCACCATCGCTATTTATAAGAATTTGATTATTCCAAATACTTAAGTTGGCACCGGAAACTGAGGAAATGCCGATTGCAGAGCTTTCTGAAACAGAAATTAGGTTGTTATTAATAATAGAATCAGAGCTAAATGAGTGAAATATGCCCTCTCCAGAATTATAAGTTGAAAGAGTATTATTTTCAATTATAGTATAATTAGAACCCAGAAACAAGGATATACCATCCCCACTTCCAAAAGTAGTAAGATTATTGTTCTGAATTCTGTTAAACAACGCTTGTTCCAAACGAATATCATGACTCAGAGACCCAAAGGTAACAATAGTATTGTTAGAGAGCATTCCATTACTTAACAGATTAAAATAAATTCCATATTTACTATTTCCAACACTTGATCCCTCAACAATATTGCAGTTTTTCACATTGCTGAAATTATAGCCATTTGAAATAACGCCGTAACCCAAAACTCCTGAATAAGAATAATTAATCTCATATCCAAGGCAGTCCAAAGCAACATTATTTGCAGTAATGTTAAAGCATGTTATAGGAGAAGAGACATTCTTAATAAGTGTATATAATTTGGATTCATTCAATTCTCCGCAGGCATCAATTCCTGAAACACCAAACTGATAATAAAGAAATTTATTTGTAGTTAAATTTTCTGTTTTAAATATCTCCTCCACCTTTTCAGGTGAAACACCTTTAATAGTATAGTTTGAATAATAAGTAGTAAATGTTCCGCCAGCGCTGTTATTTGTCTGCTTATACTCTAAAAGCCTTTGTCGTGGCATTCGAGCTTCAGCTCCTTGCGTAAACGCGGAGAAATGCTGTATGTTATTTCTGTCATTTGCAATAATATTTGCATTCGTTGCATTTCTTCCATCGCTGTAATTTGCAAATGCATCAACATACCAATGAACATTTAGTGTTCCAATTGCGCCAGCAATCCATTTAACATTTAGTGTGTTTCCGTTTGAAGTTACATTAGTAAAGTTCCATTCCCCGTCTGTAGCAGCTGCTGCAATAGTAAACCCATCAGCTCCGCTGACAAGAGAAAACATTCCATCAACAAAACTAAAGTTACTAGCGTCATTAAATATAAGAACAGCTCTTGCAGGAGTATTTAAAATTGTAATATTTGTATTAAAGAAACTATTGTTTGTGGATGTGCTAAAAAGAATTCCTTCCCCGCTGCTAGCAGAATTTACTATTGTAGTATTAAAAAACTGATTATTCTTGCTGGAACCGCCAATGTTAATACCACTATCACCGCTACTCTTAACATCTATTATGTTTCCAATAAATTTATGATTTTGAGAACTTAAAAGCCCAATTCCTATAGGCCCTCCTACACTAATATTATTATAAAGAAACCTGTTTCCATTAGAATTAGAATTTAATATAATGGCTCCTCCGCCAATATTTTCCTTAAAAATTATATTTCCAGTTACATTATTATTAGAATCTCCACTGAAATCAAATCCATTTCCAGATGGTGAATTAATATTAATATAATTGCCAGATAAAAAATTATTTGCAGAAGTGCTGCTTAATAAAATTCCATCATTAAGACCATCACCGCTAACATTTATGACATTGCCTAAAAGATTATTATGGTGTGCGTTTTCAAGCCAGATACCAACAGCATAACCTCTCAAATAAGATTTAATTGAATTATTCTCAATATTGCTAAGATTTGAAGCGCTTATAGTTATACCGCTTGCTGAAGTGTTAAAAGAATTGCCAATAACATTATTTGAATGCGAACTGCTTTCAATCTGAATGCCTCTAGATAGGTCTCCAAAAGTAAAGAGAGTATTATTAGATATTGTCCCATTTCTTGAGTTTGAAAAATAAATCGCATGTTTGCTGTTTGTCAAATTAGTTCCCTCAACAATCCTGCAGTTCTTGATTGTTGCTTGATTGTAATTTGTTACATTAATGCCATATCCCACACTTCCAGTAGTTGTAGAATAATTAATCTCATATCCCTTGCAATCCAAAGTAACATTATTAGCACTAATTGTGAAACATGTTCCAGAAGAGCTTACATTTTTAATTAGAGTATAAACAGCATTTGGAATATCAAGAACCGCGCAGTCTGAAAGCGATAAGTTAACAAAAAGTGTTCTTTCTTCTGTTGAATTGCTATTTCCAGCTCTGTCAGATGCAAATCCTTGATATGTGTATCTACCAGGAACTAAATTCTGCTGATTCACATACAAATACCATTGGCTTTGATTGAATTTCTGCAAGTTAGAATAATACTGCTCTCTTACCTCTTCTGCGCTGAGCGAACGATTCCATATTCTTACTTCGTCAATTAAGCCATTGAAATAATTAGCATTATGCCCTTGGCCAATTGTAAGGTCTAGAAATGCTCCTGAAGTTAGCCAAGTTCCAGCGACAGAGTTCCCTACAGAAACTCCATCTAAATATATTTTAGCATTATCAAGTGTAATAGGACTAAATGATGAGCCGTTAAAAGTAGCAAGAATATGATGCCATCTGCCATCAGCTAAATTAACAGGTAAAGATGCAATGTACCTAGTACCTGCTTGATCAGGAGAAAATCTTATTTCGTTATTTGACATAATTATCAATTCATATAACCCAGTTGAATGAATAAGATGCATTTGCTTTGAACTCTGCAGTGCTTTTATCCATAGTGAGATAGTTAAAGGTCCTGGAAGATTCAAACTTGTT
The DNA here is from genome assembly GCA_016188895.1 of Candidatus Pacearchaeota archaeon. Taxonomy (GTDB): domain Archaea; phylum Nanobdellota; class Nanobdellia; order Pacearchaeales; family GW2011-AR1; genus JACPGZ01. Next base: position 692 of record JACPGZ010000034.1, on the reverse strand, counting down.
TGATTAGTTCCGTTAAAAAAATAATCATTAACACCATCAAAATCAAAAGCTCCGCCGTATTTTCCAGATGATTTCCATTTAGGACAATTCGCTCCAATACATGTCCCATTATTCCCATATCTGCTCAAATCCCTGACAAATGTATCATTCTCTCCTAAACTACTTCTGTTATCAAAATTCATCATCAAGACAAGCGAGTCATTATATATTGTATAATTTGTCTTGTTCCAGTTGAAGATGACATTCCTCAAATTCTGCTCAATTATACTCACGTTTATAATAACAGAGCTGTTTGGAGTGTTTGTTCCATTTGGCGGAGTGGGATTTGTGAAATTGAGCTGTGGCGGAGTAACATCAAGGATTGTAACTGTTCTTGTTTCAGTTTGATTGTAATTTCCTGCAGAATCTATCGCAAATGCCCTGAAATCATATCTGCCTTCAGAAAGAGAGGTAAAATTCCTGAATAAGCTAAATGTTTTTGCATTATATGATGCCTTAATTTCATCCTCTGACAAAGCTCTATTCCATATAGTTACCTCATCAATTGAGCCGTTAAAATAAAGAGGTGCTGCTATAATATCTCTTGCTCCAATAAATGTTCTGGCGTTTCCATCACAGCTATCAAGAGTGTTATTTGTCATTGAAGCCTCCAAAATGCCATCAACATATAGATAACCTGTATTCCCTTTCCT
>JACPGZ010000032.1 GCA_016188895.1 Candidatus Pacearchaeota archaeon | reverse complement strand
TGAGCTGAAAACAATGAAAATTCTTCCATCTTTGTTTAAATGGGCTTTCGCCTGCTTTAAAAAACGCAGTATTGTTTCGCATCCCTTTTTTCCGCCAGTTGTATCTTTTTCTTTGTCATACTTGGATTCTGGGAGGTAAGGCGGGTTGAATATTACCATGTCAAATTTTCCTTTAATATCTGAAAGCAAATCAGATTGAATTGATTCAAAGCCTTTTTTCTTTAAATGTTGCACTGCTTCTTTATCTATATCTGCAGTTAATATGTTTTCTCTTGGAATTCCTGCCTGAATGCAGGTTTCAGCCTGAATTCCGGAGCCAGAGCCCATGTCAAGCACTCTTATGTTCTTATCCTTTAGCAAAGAAATATATTTCTTAATCTCCCCTGCTAATAAATATGAATCGTCTCTTGGTTTGTATAAAGCCATTATACAGATAAATTATTCAGGAATTCTATCACGTTTGTTTTAAATATTAGCAGCAGAATAAGAGACACCAAAAGCAATGACGCGCAGATTATTAATAATACAAACAATGCTGTAACTCCTTTTCTTCTTACTGGCTCTTTTGTCTTTAGAAGCTTTTCTTCTTTTTGTATCTTTCCGTCAGTTGATTGCTCTTCTCTGATTTCCCTTACAGGAGCCTCTTTTATCTCTCTTTTTATTTTCGGCGGGGCGTATTTAGATATTTGCTGCAGAGATTCTGATGGAGCTTCTTCTGGAAAATAAACTTTTGGCTTGATTGGTCTTGGAGGCAAGCGTTTTAGTGGGATAGGACGAACAAGTCTCTGCATACCAGGCGGCAGTTTTGGCTTGATTATTAATTTTGGCTGAAGCTTAAATTCTGGTTTAATTGTTGGTTTTGCTCTTACAATTGAGGTGGGCAGTTCTATTCCCAGTTCAGACGCAACTCTTTTCGCAGAATCAATTACATCTTCCTTGTTATATCCTGCTTTTACATAGCTTTTAATAATTTTCTCTATAGAAAATCCTCTGTCTAATGCGGCTTTTATCCCTCTAATTATGTCTGCTCGCTCCATCTTCCTCTTTTCTCACCTTTCCCATTAAAGAATTGCTAATTTATAAAGATGGCGGTGGATTCGGCCTTATTTCAGCAAGCTTGTCTAAAACCATATGCAGAATTACCTGATGAAAACACTCTACTACCCCGTAATTTTTAACTGCGATATGGAAATTATAATCGCCTTTTCCATTCAGCTTATTTTTTGGGTCAAATCCGCTTAAGGCAATAATGCCTGCTCCAATGTGTTTTGCATAGTCAACTGCATTAATTATGTTCATTGAATTGCCTGAGCTTGATATTGCCACCAATACATCCTGAGCAGGTGTTTTAGCCATATGCATCCTGCACCATTCCATCATTGCGTTTTCATATCCATAATCATTTGACAAGCAGGTTATAAGTGCTGGGTCAGAAAAAGTAAATGATTGATATCCAGCTAATTTAGCAAAATCCTCCATCATATGAGAGCAAATAGCATTTGAGCCCCCATTGCCAATAAAAAAAATTCTGCTTTTATCTTTTAAGTATTCCACTGTTTTTTCTAGTTCTGATAAGAAAGCATTGCTTTTGAAATATTCATCATACACTTTGTTATAAATGTCTACTGGCATTTATTAACAATATAACATCAAATTAAAAAGATTATGATATTTAATTATAATATTACATGCTCGCCATTCTGAAGCATGTGGCAGTTTTTTCCGTATTTATATCCCATTTCAGTTGCAAGGTCTATAAGCGAGCTAAGTTTTTTCATGTCTCCATGGGCTGGAATTATGTGCTCTGGCTGAAGCATGTCAATGAAATCTCGCAAATCTTCCCGCGAGCTATGTCCTGATACATGAACCTCATCAAATATCCTTACGCCATTTCGCTTTAATCTCTTCTCAAGCAATGTACGATTTGCTATATTCACTTCAGCCGGAATTACTTTTGATGAAAATATAATATTGTCTTTATTTGAGAGAACCAAAGGAGTCTCCCTTTTCGCTATCCTATCAAGAACACTGCCTGGCTCTCCCTGATGACCTGTGCATACAATAAGATAGTCTTTCTTGTTTTTGTTTATCTTCTTCAATATGGAATTAATCTGATTCCTGTACACAAACATACTCATATCCTTATGAAATGAGCATAAATTCACGCGAATTGCTGCTCCTACATATTTATTTAGGCTTCGCCCTAAAAAAATTATTTTTCTGTTGAGCTTTTTTCCAAATTCTACAATACTCTTAAGCCTTGCAATATGAGAAGAAAATGTCGTAATAATTATCAGGGAGTTCTCATTTGCAGTTGAAAGAAGAACATCCTCCAGAAGATTGCGGGCTATTCTTTCGCTTGGTGTTTTTCCAGAGCTTGCTGCATACAATGATTCAATTATCAATACCTTAACTCCTTTTTGGGCCAGTTTTCTCATTGCATCGTAATTTGGCTTTTTTCCTATAACAGGATTGTTATCAAGCTTGAAATCATTTGCATAAACAACATATCCTTCATCTGTCTTAACTGCTATCAATGCTGTCTGCAGAGTTGAGTGGGTTATATTGATAAACTCTGCAGGATACTCTTGCCCTCCTTTGACAATATATTGTGAATTTGGATGAACATATCTTAGTTTATTTCTTATCTTCATACCCTCTTTTCTTAGTTCGCGCAAAACTTCCATTGTAAATGGCGTTCCTGCAATTTCTGCATTATATCTGTGCTCAAGATAAGGAACAGCTCCGACATGATCCAGATGAGCATGGCTTATTAAAATAGCTCTTACATTTTTAGTTAGGCCTTTTCTATCAAGAACTAAATCATCTGGAATTGCTTTCATATCTCTTAGAGTACGTTCATTATAAATATCAAGCTTTTCTCTTTCTTCCAGCTCAACTATCGGCGGCAGATACAGGCCTGCATCAAATATTATAACATCTTTCCCTATTTCAAGCGCTGTCATGTTTTTTCCAACTTCGTTATAACCGCCAATTGCGTGAATTTTCATGATTAAAATATAGAAAATGTGTTTATATAACCTGCGGTTTCTATTTGCCAAAATCGGCGTAACTCTTGCTTATCTTTTCTGACCAGAATTTAGGCAGAGAAAAAGTAAGCATTCCCTCAAACTCATCATCTATGACATAAAAATATTTCTTTTTGTCTTTTTCTTTTATCTTGTCAAAAGCGGTGTCTACTTTTTTGAATAAATCTGTAAGTGACTTGCGTTCAAATCTTGATTGCAACAAAGACAACTCTTTAAAAAGAAGTGTGTCTGCAAGTCTTATAACATTAAGATCCAGCATTGCTGAATTCTGTGTTATTATGATCAGTGTCAGGTTTTTATGGCGTGCAATTGCCATTATCTTGCTTAAAAATTTATTTGATTTGCTCATTGATTCGCGGGCAGAATACGCTATGGCTGCTTCGTCTATCAAGACAATAGAATTGTTTTTTACATTATCAATCAATTCAACTTGTTTTATCCACCATGGCAGCTTTGCTTTTCCTAAATAATAAGCTCTTCTTTTTCCTCCAAGAGATTCAAGAATCTTAAATCCAAGCGCTGTTTTTCCGCTGCCTCTTTTTCCAATTATCAGCATAATCAAACTTGATTTTTTTAGGCGGGATTTAAAATCATCAAAATTTCCGCTAACAGTCTTAATTAAATTAAAATCAAATTCCATTTCTTTTTTAACAAATAAATCTATAATTCCCATCTTATTCAACTTGCCTTAATATTACTGTATTATCATCTTCATTTATCTCATTAATATAATTTTTTGGATCTGCCACTAATTTTATCTCTTCTATTGATAATTTTGGCAGTCTTAAATTATCAACATTTAAGTATCTACCTGCTCCGATATCTATTCCTTCTTCAATATCATATGTTTTAAATAAAACACCATCTGCATACAGACTCACTTCCACATTATCAGCTTCTAGCAAACCTCTATTAAATATGCCAAACCTTATATTTAAATAACGGCCTTGCTTGACAGCAGAAACATTTTTTAAATGTAAATCAGCAAGAGGCTCTTGGCTATATAAGCGATTCAACTCATCTATTATGTCATTTGTTATTTTTTGATCACAAGAACTTATATTGTACATTATGTTTTTTGGGTTTGGAGAGTGATCAAATCCAAGAACATGAAGCATCTCATGAAGCTCTATATTTGGTATTTCATCGCATGATTCTGTGAATAAGATAATAACTCCTTTTTTTATAACACTCCATGGAGTTGCGTTTATTATTAAAGATGGGCCTCCGTGACCTGCTATAAATACTCCTTCTTCCTTGTAACGCCTTTCATCACATCCTACTTTTACATCTGCATTGCTTTCTGAATTAATTTGTCTAAATAAAATGGATGTTTTTTCTTCAAGCATTGATGTGGCAAGATTCATATTAGATAAGCGTTGTTGAGAGCATTCTGGCGCCATAAAATATGTTATTGGAATATGATTAAACCTCATATTTTGGTAGAATTGAAGTGTTTGCACATTCAAAAGCTCTTCTGGAATTTCTTCTTGTATAAATCCGCTAAGAATATCTGCCTCATGTATGCTTGGTATTTCTGTATACAGAAGATAAATTAAAAAACTTAAAATAGTTAGAGTAATCAACAACAGTATAATTTTGAATATCATTGTACTAAAAGAGAAGTGAGGTTTTTAAGGTTAGCGCCAGCAAACAAGTACATCATCAGTCCTTTCCCTTGGCTTTATGTCAAGTTTTTCTAGCTCAACTTTATTCAACTGCGATGCCTTCGTGCTATCCAATTCCGATGCCCTATGGAATGGGCTATGGAATGAGATTTTATCTCCTGTCTCGCGATGCCTTCGTGCTATCCAATTCCGATGCCCTATGGAATGGGCGCGTAATGGGCTATGCATAAGCCATCCTGTAAATGCTATCATTGCGCCGTTGTCAAGGAGCAAAGAGTTTTCAGGGCAGAAATATTTTGCTCCTCGTTCTTTGCACATTATTTTTGCCATTTCTTGCAATCTTTTATTGCACGCAACTCCTCCGCCTAAAACAAGCTCATTCTTTTGTGTATGGGCGATTGCCCTTTCAGCAGTTTCTATTAGCATTGCAAATACTGTTTCTTGAAGTGAATAAGCAAGGTCTTCAATTTTAAATTTGTTTAATTTATTTCTTAAATTAGTAAGAATCCCAGAGAACGCAACATCCATTCCTTTTACAGAATACGGAAGCTCAATATAATTATGATTTTTTGAATTTTCAACAAGCTGTGCTATCTTTGGTCCGCCTGGAAAACCCATTCCTGCATATCTTGCAAATGTATCTAATAAATTTCCTATTCCAATGTCAAGCGTCTCGCCGAAAATTCTGTATTTTCCAGAAGCAAATGCAATTATCTGGGTGTTTGCGCCAGAAACGTACAGCAAAACAGGGTCTTTTGCCCCAACACTCTGCCCGATTTCCAAATGCGCAATGCAATGATTCACTGGAATTACTTGTTTTTTGTGTGTTTTAGCAAGATGCTTGGCAAAATTCAATCCAACAAGCAAACAAGGAGCTAATCCAGGTCCCTGGGAAAATGCAATGTAATCAATATTATCCATTGATATTTTTGCTTTCTCAAGCGCTTGATTTAGCACTTTATCTTTTATTTGCTCATGATGCTTTGCAGCATCAACAGGAATTATTCCGCCTTTTTCTGTTGTATAGGAATCTTTTTCATTTGCAAGAATCTTGCCATCTTTTACTATTCCTATGCCGAAAGTATCTCTGCAAATTTTGTGCAGTACTCTCGATACCTAAACAGATAACTTCTTTCTTTGCCATATTTTATATTTTTTAATTCTTTTTCCTATACCTCCTGCGCGAATTGCTATATCATATTTATCTAGAATAATCCTCATAATTTTGGTTGATGAAAAATTATTTTTTATATAATTGTCTACTTCTTCGCCCAACCATTCGGGCCAATGGTGAGAATACTTTTTTGCATCTATTAATCTTTTCATTAAATTATACCTATATAATTTAACATAGTTATTAAAAATTGGTAATTCGTTGGCAGTCTTTAGATTAAATCTAAGACAAAATAAAGTACCTTTATGCAGGAAGGTTTTTGAAGATTTTATATTTAGTGTATTAAGAATCTTTTGAATGAAATCTATATTTGGTTTACTAACTATACCAACTTGGAAAGTATTAATATCAACATAGCCATCTGAATCTGCAATGCCTTGCAAAAACCATATTTTAAATTCTTTAGGAGAATCTAATATCCAATTTGCTTTTATTGGGTCATAACTTGTTTTTTCATTATCATTTAATCCTAAACAAGTCCTGAAAATCCATTGAAATAATAAAGAAGATTGAGAATTCCATGAATAGAAATTATATTTATTTTTTTTACTTGGTGGCGTATCTTTACATTTATAATATTTAAGACCTAAAACATTAATACATAATCCTACAAAATTTCCTAGTCTTTCATTTGATTTGTGTTTTTGTGTAAGTTTTAATTGTATACGTCTCATCATTCTTTGTTTTCTTTGAAAGCCATATTTAGAAGCATCACCAATCATAATTCCTAATAAATAAGCAAAAAATAGATGTCTATTTTCTTTTAGAAAATTAACATCGATATCAAATTGCTTGAGTTTTTCATAGCTTTCTGGTAAAGATTTTAATTGATTAATAACTTCATAAATATCTTGGTAATTATTAATTTTTTCTGGTACGTAAATCCAAGGACCAGTAAATAAACCACCACGAGTTGAATTAAGAGATAACCATTTTCCTTTTTTTGGCTTATTTAATTCAATATATTTCTCTAATAACCTAATTATAATTGGTAAATTTATTTTATATATCCATTTATCAATCGTTCTTTTAGACTTATTTACTAATTTTGATATTTTTAAAGTATCTAATTTTTGACCATATTGGTTAATAACTTCTAGAAAAATCTTAACATTGTCTATATCTTTTTCTGTTGGTTTTATACCCCAAAAATTATCTATAAATTCTAAAGGATTATTAATATTCTCAAAATATTTTGCGAAGTGTTGATAAGTCATTTGTCCTTTCATTTTTATTAAAGATTGGTATTTCTTTTATAAATACTTTATGATAGTGCCTGAAAAGTGTGAAAAGTGACAAGTGCTCTCAATTCCTAATATGATTGTCATTTTTTCCTCAAGATATAATTAGCAAATATTCCGTGGCTTGTATGTGTTTTTGACAGGTGCAGTAATTCAAAATGTTTATCATATAATATTTTAACCTCTTCCTCGGTAAAATAAGAGAACCATCTTTGGGTGCCTGGATATTTGTCATTGATTTTAAATTCCTCCCCCACACCTTCCTTCAGCGCAAGCCCAAAAATTCCTTTAGGTTTTAATAGCTCTGATATTTTTTTGATAACAGATGGAACATTGCTTTTTTTGATGTGCAGAAGAACTGTATATGCCCATATTCCGTCAAATGTTTCATCAAGCTGCAAATCCTCTGCATCCATCACCTCTGATTCTAATCCTTTGCTTTTGCATAATTTAACCATCTCTTCTGAAATATCAATGCAAAGAGAGTTATATCCCCGTGCCCTAAAATACTCTGAATGAATGCCAGGACCTGCTCCAATGTCAAGAATTCTTTTTCCTTTAAGATGTCTTAAAAATATATCAGCTTCTTCCATCACAAAATTCTTGAAATGCTCGTCAAATTTCCTACTGAATTCTTCAGTGTATTTATTGTAAGATTTTTTGGTTTCAGCTTTGTAGTCCATGAATAAATTCAAGAATATGGGTATAAAAAGATTTCACTCAACCAGCACTGCCTGAACGCTTCCTTCCTGACTTGGCCGATTTGTGATGCGGGCCTTGCCAAGCTCTGTTTCAATTATAGCTCCTTTTATAAGTATATTTTGTCGAGCAAGAAACTTATTTGCAGGGGTTTGAACAACATTTTTTATAGTTGTTTTGACTGATTTTCCTTCTTTATTAAGAACATTAGCTATTTGAACTGAAAGCAATCTAACTTTAATATGGCCTCCTCTTATTCTTATTTTGACTTTCTTTTCTTTTCCAAGCTTGACAGGAACTACTTGTCTAACTCGTTCTGTTAACTTTCGCTTTCTTCTTTGATGGTATCTTCCACCTGTGATCTTTCTGCCGAATTTCATATTTCACCTTTCCAAATATGGTTTAAATATCTTTTTATTACCTAAATATTTAAAAATCAGTATTTTTTAAAATCATGATGGAAGATTATAAAAGGAAATTTATTGAATTTGCTTTTGCTAATGGTCTTAAAGTCTTTGAAAATCCTGCTGACGACAGGACATTAAAGAGTAAAAGAATCTCTCCATGGTTTCTGAATGTTGGAGAATTTAACGATGGTGCAACCTTAGGTAATCTTGCTGAAGCTTATGCTGATTCACTAATTGCTTCTGGAGTTAGTGTTGATTTGATATACGGGATTCCTGAAAAAGGTGTGGGTTTAGTTGCACCTGTTGCTGCTGAAATGGCTAGAAAAGGTCACAATGTTGGATGGTTCTTTACAAGAAAATTGCCTAAAGAGCATGGCGAAGCTACTGGTAAGACAGATTTAACTAAGTTGATTGTTGGAAAAATCCCAAGGGAAGGACAAGTGATTGGGCAATTAGATGATGTATTCACGGCAGGAGATGCCAAATACATGGCTAGACAGGAATTACAATCTTTGGGGGACTTTATGCTTCCTTTACTCGCAATTGCATTAGACAGGCAAGAAGTAGCTGTCAATGGTAAAAGCGCAATTGAAGAGTATGAATCAAAGACAGGAACAAAAGTAATTTCTGTCATAAAAGCTACTGATGTTTTAGATTACCTTAAAGAAGAATTTGCTCGTGATGGAACAAATAGAGAAGTTTTAGGTAAAAGAATAGAGCGACTTTCAAATTATTTAAGAGTGTATGGAACATCTGAAGCAAGGAATTATGTTGGTAAGCTAGAGCAAAAGATAGTTGAAAGAGATAGAAGCGTTATTCCTGCATGCGATGTTGAAACAATTGAGCAATTTGAAGAACTGGTAAAGAAAACAGCAGATATTGAAGGAATTGGAGCTTATAAAATAGGATTTGAGCTTGGCTTGACATATGGTTTGCCGAAAATAGTTGAAACAGCAAGAAAACATACATCAAAGCCATTAATCTATGATCATCAAAAAGCAGGGACAGATATTCCAGACACTGGAAAGAATTTTGCAAGAACATGCAAAAAAGCCGGAATAGATGCAGTCATATTTTTCCCGCAATCTGGACCTGAAACAGAGCGTGCATGGATTTATCATGCATTTGATCATGGGTTGAAAGTTATTGTTGGCGGAAGAATGACGCATCCTGCTTATTCTGTAAGCGAAGGAGGATTTATTACAGATGAAGGAGCCATGGAAATGTACAGAATTGCTGCTCGTGCTGGCGTGAGTAATTTTGTTGTGCCTGGAAACAAGCAAGATGTTATAAAATCAATAAAAGAATGTATTGAATCAGATGGTGTTGAGTCTGTTTTTTATGCACCAGGGTTTGTCGCTCAAGGTGGAAAAATAGAAGACGCAACAAAAGTGGCTGGAAATAAATGGCATGCAATTGTTGGAAGAGGAATTTATTCTGCAAATGACATTAGAAAGGCTGCATTAGAATTCACATCTCAAATCAGCTAGAGTTTATCAGCATATCAAGCAGAGCCATTCTTATATACAGCCCGTTTTCAACCTGGCGGAAATATGCTATGCGAGGATCTTTTTCCTCGGTTTCTATGGGGAGATTTATCTCATCAACTTTGGGGAGAGGATGCAGGATTCTTGCGTCATTTCTGACAAGATTGAAATTATCAGTTGTTATTGCAAACACTTTACCTTTTTTTTCATAATCTTCATGATTTTTCCTCTCCTCTTCACTCATTCTTTCTTTCTGTGTTCTTGTCATATATATGATATCCATTTTAGGAATAACCTTGTTTAAATCGTCTTCTTCTGAGAAAGATATATTATGCCTTACTAAATATGCCTTAATGTCGTTGCCTATTCTCAAATGCTCTGGAGAGACAAATGTAATCTCTATGCCTTTAAATTTTCCCAATAAATAAGCAAGTGACCTTACTGTTCTGCCTTTTTTTAAATCACCAACCATTGCTATCTTGAAATCATTTAATCTTCCAATCTCTTTATTAATGGTGTATATGTCAAGCAATGCCTGGGTTGGATGCTGTCCTTTTCCATCGCCGGCATTTATAACAGGAACCTTGCTTAATTCAGCTGCAATAGCAGCAGAGCCTTCTTCTTTGTGCCTGATTACAACACAGTTGGCATATTTGGAAACAACTCTTATGGTATCTTCAAGGGACTCGCCTTTTACAGCAGAAGAAAATTCCTCTGCATTTTCAGTGCTTGAGTATGTGCCGCCCATTCGTGACATTGCTGTTTCAAAACTCATTCTTGTTCTTGTGCTTGGCTCATAAAACAAAAGAGCAAGAATCTTTCCCTGAAGATATGTATGCGGGCCTGGCCTTAATTCATCAGCTCTTTTGAATAAATAATCAATAATAGAGGGAGTTAATTGCTGTGATTCAACAAAATGATTTAATTTTTCAGGCATGTCATATATTGCAAATATAAATGGATTATAAAAATATTCTTATAATCCATCAGAACCTTTAAAAATATTCTATAGCTCATAGTGATATGTATAATTTTGAGGAAACAGAAGCGCAGATATTGAAGTTTTGGGAAGAGAAGAAAATATTTGATAAATTAATGAATAAGAACAAAGGCGGAAAGAAATGGAGCTTTATTGACGGGCCAATAACTGCTAATAATCCAATGGGAGTGCATCATGCCTGGGGCAGGACTTACAAAGATTTGTTTCAGAGATTTAAGGCAATGCAAGGATTTGAGCAGAGATTTCAGAACGGATTTGACTGCCAGGGATTATGGGTTGAGCGCGAGGAGGAGAAAGAGCTTGGATTGAAGAACAAAAAAGATATTGAAAAATTCGGGATTCTTAATTTTGTAAATGCGTGCAGGAAAAGGGTTGAAAGATTTTCAAAGATACAGCAGAAGCAGTCTATAAAACTTGGTCAGTGGATGGACTGGAACAATAATTATTATACAATGTCTGATAACAATAACCTGCATAATTGGTTTTTGTTGAAGAAATATTTTGAAAATGGCATGCTTTATAAGGGAAAGGATGCTGTTCCCTGGTGTCCAAGATGCGGGACAGCAAGCTCTAAGCATGATATTATAACAGAGGGCTATAAGGAAGTTGTGCATAATGCAATGTTCATGCAGTTTCCGATTTTTGGCAAAAAAAATGAATATTTTTTGATATTTACAACAACTCCGTGGACAGTTCCTGCAAATGTTGCAATTGCTGTTAATGAAAATATTATTTATGCAAAGGCAAAGCAAAAAGACAAGTATTTCTGGATTGCTGAATCTAGGTTGAATGAATTAAAAGGAAAGTATGAGATTGTAGATAAGAAAAAAGGCAAGGAACTAGAAGGAATTAAATATGAAATGCCTTACAAAGATTTTAGTATTCAAAATAAATCTCCGCATAAGGTTGTTTTGTGGGAGCTTGCATCTGGCGAAGAAGGAACTGGAATCGTGCATATTGCTCCTGGATGCGGTGCAGAAGATTTTGAGTTTGGAAAAAGACTGAAATTGCCTGCAATCTCTCCTTTGGATGATTCCGGAATATATCAGGAAGGATTTGGAGATTTTGCAAAAAAAGATTACAGAGAAGTAAATAAAGATGTTGTCAGAGATTTGGAGAAAAGAGGATTTATCTATAAAACAGAATCATACAAGCATAGATATCCTCACTGCTGGAGATGCGGTGAAGAGCTTGTTTTCAGGCTTGTTGATGAGTGGTACATCAAAGGTGATGAAATCCGGAATAAATTAATTAAGGAAAATGAGAAAATAAAATGGTTTCCTGAATACGGCGGGGTAAGGCAGAGTGAATGGTTCAAGAACATGGGAGACTGGCTTATTTCAAGAAAGAGATACTGGGGTTTGCCTCTGCCTATATGGGAATGCAGTTGTGGAAGAATTGAAGTTATAGGAAGTTTGGAAGAATTGAAAGAAAAAGCTGTTGACAAAAATAAAGTAAAAAACCTGAAAGAAGTGCATCGTCCATGGATTGATGAGATTAAAATTAAATGTAAAAAATGCGGGAAAGAAGTTTCAAGAATTCCAGATGTTGGAGATGCTTGGCTTGATGCAGGCATTGTTCCGTTTTCTACATTAGATTATCTGAATGATAAGAAGCATTGGAAACAATGGTTTCCAGCTGATTTTATTTGTGAAAATATGCCAGGACAATACAGAGGGTGGTTTAATGCATTGATGTGGGCTTCTGTAACATTGAGCGGAAATACTCCTTTCAAATCAATTCTAGGACACGAAACTCTTAAGGATGAGAAAGGAGATGAGATGCATAAAAGCAAAGGCAATGTAATATGGTTTGATGATGCTGTTGAAAAAATAGGGGCAGATACAATGAGATTTCTTTACTGCCTTCAGGATCCTGGACAGGAGCTTAGATTTGGATTTAACGCTGTTAAAGAGCCATTCAAGAGCATTAATATTTTGCATAATCTGGGAATTTTAGTTGAGCAGCAAGGGGAAAAAGCAAAATTGCAAATAGAGGATAAATGGATATTAAGCAGATTTAATTCTTTGGTTAAAAATGCTACAAATGAACTGGAAAATCTGCATCCACATCTTGCAGCCAGGGCTTTGCAGGATTTCTGGCTCAATGATTTAAGCAGAGGTTATGTTCAAATTGTGAGAGACAGGATAGCTGAAAATGACAAAAATGTTATGTATGTCCTCTTGGAAATGTATGTAAATCTCCTAAAATTATTGGCTCCAATCACTCCTTTTATAACAGAATTTATCTGGCAAAAATTGCGGGAGAAAAAGATAGTGAGAGAGGAATCAGTGCATCTTTGTGACTGGCCTAAATCTGATGAAAGATTAATTGATAAAATACTTGAAGGAAATTTTAATCTTGCAAGAGCGCTTATTGAAAAAGGGCTGGCTGAAAGGGACAAGCTGAAAATTGGGCTGAAATGGCCTCTTGCAAAAGCGGTTGTTTTTTATTATAAAAAATTTGATAAAGAACTTGGGTATATTATTGCTAGGCAGTTGAATGTTAAGAGCATAGAATATAAAAAATCCGGCGAACAAGATTGGAAAGTTGAATTTGATACAAAAATTACTCCTGAACTTGAGATTGAGGGAATTGCCCGTGAGTTGTCAAGAGAGATTCAGGCAGAAAGGAGGAATGCGGGATTGAATAAATCTGACAGGATTAATCTGGCTATTAGTTCTGATAACGAGATTATGAAAAGATTGGAGAAGATTAAAGATTTTATAATGAAAAGAACAGGTGCTTCCCAGATTTCATTTGAAAAAAAGCATCTGAGAATTTCTAAGAAATTCAAGGTAAAAGACAGGGAGTACTCTATCAGCTTTGTAAACATATAATTGCATTATATATTAAACGAAAATAAAAAGGTTTAAATATGTTGAAATTTTCAAGTAACTAATAAAATGATAGTTAAAGAGGAATTTTTGAGCAGACTGAGAAAAATATTTGATTTAAATCTTTACGAGGTTAAGGTATGGACTGCTCTTCTTTCCAGGGGTATTTCAACTGCCGGTGAACTGAGCAGCATAAGCGATGTTCCAAGAAGCAGGACATATGACATTCTTGAAAGTCTTGAAAAAAAGGGATTTATTGTGATGAAGCTCGGCAAGCCAATAAAGTTTGTCGCATTAAAGCCAGAGGAAGTTATTGAGAGGGTAAAAAAGAATCTTGCGGTTGAGGCAAAGGAAAAAAGCAAGAGACTTGAGCAGCTTAAGAACGAGGATGTTCATAAGGAGTTAGTTTCTCTTTTTACGCAAGGAGTTAAGTTTATTGAGCCGTCTGATTTATCAGGAAGTTTGAGGGGGCGAGATAATATATACAACCATCTTGATATGCTTGTCAGAGATGCAGAAAAAAGCATTACTCTTGTAACAACTGCAGAAGGACTTAACAGGAAGATTGAGGCTTTAAAGCATAGCTTAGAAAAAGCTCAAAGAAGAGGCGTAAAGATAAGAATCGCAGCTCCAATAACACAGGCAAATAAATCTGTTGCACAAGAACTTTCTAAAATTGCAGAGATAAGGAATATTGAAAATTTAAAATCAAGATTTGCTATTATTGACGGAAGCCAGGTCATGTTTATGCTTTTAGATGACGAGCAGGTTCACCCTAATTATGATGTTGCTGTCTGGATTAGCACATCATTCTTTGCCAAATCCCTTGAGCAGATGTTTGAGCCTGTCTGGCAGAAGTTCAGGGGCGTCAAGTAAAAAATGGTTGAATGGTTTAGAAACTTCTTGGCTGATGTTGTTCTTTACCATACTTACAAGGAAAATAAGGATGAATTTGTAACAATTATTAAGTCTTATAGAGTTTATGGTCCTGAATATTTACTTGGGATTGGCTATACAAGATATTTCGTTGGCGCTGTGAAAAGATTATGGGATAAAAATACATCAAAATTAGAAAAATTAATTAATACTAATTCTTAATAACATTTTTATATTATGAAATAAATATCATTTCATGAAAAGAGGTTATTTTTATAGTTTAGATGCCCTAGTAGCCTTGCTGATAATAATTGCTGTTATTCTGCTTGTTGTACCAAGCGTTAGAGAAAAAATAGAAGAGAAAAAGGCGCAAGAGGATGTTTTAAAAGTGTTATCTAACTTAAAGATTGGTGATGTGAACAATTCCTATGTAATTGGGCTGATAAGCCAGGGTAATATAACAGATCTTAACAAGAGTGTGTTGGAGCAGATTGCTGAATTTTTTGCATTAAATCGGCCAGAAGCTAAAGTTCTTGTTGGGGAGATGTTTGATCAGCTCAACATAACAGATAACATTGGATTGTGGTTTAATGGAAAATTAGTACATACAAAAAATAAAACTGCTTTTGAGGATTCCAGACTAATATGGAATGCAAAAGAACTTGTCAGCGGAATCAGGGAAGGAAATTCCAGCACTGGATTTAGCGCCCGCGCATTTTTATCAAAAAGCGCACTCACAGAATATTTCTATTTTGGAGGGTATGTCGGGGACGGGAATATCACTGCTATCCTTAATATAAGCGGAACAATAACCGGGGCTGCAATAGAAATTGATATAAATAAAAATTTCTCACTTTATATTAATAATAATTTTATTGGGGACTACAATGCTATTCAGGGCAATCTTACCACCATTAATCTTGCTGACTCTCTTGGTAATTTTACAAATGGGATTAATAAATTAGACTTTAAAGGGGATTATCTTTATATTGCAGGAGGATTTGTTGCTGTTGATTATGAAACATCTGCAATATATCAATCAAGAAAAAAATATATTTTTCCTGGAATAATTGGTCTAATAAACTTATATGATTCATTTTATATTCCAGGCTCATTAAACAGCATGGATATATTTTTGCATTTTAATCTGTCTAATAGCTCGCTTTTCATGACAATAGGAAATACGAGCGTTTACAACACATCTGTAAATGGAGAGAGCAATATTGTTATAACAAATTCCCAGTTGTCTTCATTGTTAAATTATAATGACATTAGCAACAAGACTATCCCATTTAGGCTGGGATTAGAGAATGTTTCTCAATTAACAAGCGGGTCTGGGAATGCAGATGTTGTTTTAATTACTGATTTATCTGGTAGTATGAACTGGAGATTAGATAGTGATTTAACAGGGGTTAATAGAACTTGTGATGATATTAATTTGTATAATTCCTCAACAAAGAGAATTAGTTTAGCAAAATGTTTGGATAAACAAGTAGTAGATACAATATTAAGTGTTTCTGGAAATAGGATTGCATTAGTTGGATTTTATGGAGATGCTGGCTCTCCAAATAAGGGGAGAACACTAGAATTAAATTTTACAACTAATAAAACAGCACTTTATCAGTCTATTGATGCCTATTTTTCACAAGGTGGAACATGTATATGCTGTTCTATAAATAACGGATGGGCTTTGATTAATGAAGGAAGCAATAGCTCACAGAAAAAATTCCTGATTGTAATGTCAGACGGAATTCCAACTCATACATGCCAGGCTGCAAGCGGCTGCACTGGAACAAGAACAGGAAAGCCTAGCGATGAAGGGTTGTGGCTTGGAAGCAGCAGCGGTTGTTATGGCGGAAGTGATGACTGCAATGTAGCTGACTGCCAATGTGCGCGGACTAATGCAAATTGGAGCTCATGCAGGGTAAATCAGGACTTTAATGCAACAGTATATTCAGTAGGATTTGGAGCTATTACAACATGCTCCATGGCAAATGACACCTTAAGAGATGTTGCTAATTGCGGTAAAGGACAATTTTTCACAAGCGATAATGCTACAGAATTGCAGGACATTTATAAAAATATTGCAAATGAGATAGTTACTTTAAGCTATATAGAGCAGACAGCAGTAGCAAGCGGGATAAAAACTGTACTGCATTCAGATTCTTACATATCATTTGATTATAATGACAGCTCTGCGCCAGATGGCATTGCATTAGCCAAAAGAGAACAATTTTATAATGATAATTACGGAAACTTTAGCGCTCCAAGTGGATTTCATATTTTAGAAGCAAATGTTCTTTCCTATTCTGGATCTAAATGGACCAATAATGTAAGCATTGTTAATTCCAGTAATGGATTATGGACAAATATATTCAATCTTAATAATTTTGGAAGCGATTATGTAAAGCTTGGCGATCCTTATGTTGTAAATATTCCGAACAACAGAATTAATCAGGGAGCTAATCAGGTTTTTGTGACAACAGGTATTTCGCCCCTGGTGTCTTTTAATGGATCTAAAAATAACAAGATAGCTTTAACATTTGTCAAGCCTGCATTTGCATATTCAGCAATTAGCATTATTGCAGATGGATGTAACTGGACAATTACCAATGGAAACAATAATAACATCAGCTTTCTTGTTCCTAGCAACTACACTGGAACAGACCAGTGCAAGTATGTTATCGGACAATCTCCTCAATACGATAATAATGACGCTTATGATCTTGCTATAATTGATTTAATCAGAGAGTTAGATTTTGATGGCGATGGTGATATTGATGTTTCATTATCCCAACAAAATATAAAAATTAATGCAATCACTGTCCAAGGCATACCATTTACTTGGAGCAGTGAGATTGAGATAAGGGTGTGGAGATGAAAGTTTATATTATTCATGGGTGGGAAGGTTATCCTGAAGAAGGATGGTTTCCGTGGCTGAAGAAAGAGCTAGAAAAAAAAGGTTTTAAAGTGGAAGTTCCAAGAATGCCAAATGCAGATAAACCAAAATTAGATAAATGGCTTTTAACATTAGATAATTTAATTAAAGAAGATAATTCTATTTTAATAGGGCATAGTCTTGGGTGCAGAGTTATAATGAAATATTTAGAAAAAAATAAGGCCTTTGGCGCAGTATTTGTTGCTGCAAGAATGGACAAATCCTTTTTTAAAGAACTAGAAGAGTTTTATAAAAAACCAGTTAATTGGAATAATGTAAAAAATAATTGTAAGAATATTATTGGAATTTATTCTGATAATGATCCTTATGTACCGATTAAAGATTCAGGTATTTTAAAAGAAAAATTAAATGCAAAAATTGTTATCGAGCATAATAAACATCATATTGGGGGTGATTCGGGAATAAAACAGCTTCCAAGTGTGTTGAAAGCTGTTATGGATTTTGTAAGATGAGAAACAAAATAAATAAAATCAATAAATCTGGTAGCTTGATGGCAAGGAAAGTTGTTATTATTTTAATTATAGTTATTTTAGTGGCTGGATTTTGGATGAGCTTCTTTAATAAGGATAAAATATTGGGATATGTGATAAATGAAAACAAAAGGCCAGATCCAATTGATACACTGACTGTGCCTCTTGATAATACAGACGAAACAAATGAGATAACTGAAGAAAAATTGAAAGAAACTGAAGAATACCAGTCTTTCACAAGCAGCTGCGGAAGCGCGGGGGGAGGTGTTTTAGTCAGTATTGGTTCCAGCAGTGCAACATATGAATGTTATCAAAAGTCAGATGATGCTGGAACTAACTGCAGGACAGATGCTGACTGCGGTTCATATAATTGCAATCTGCAGACTGCTGTTGATTCTGGAATTTGCGTTTTGATAAAGACTGATAAGAATTTTACAGAAGAGACATATATATATACATATAACTGCGCCTCAACCCAACCAGGATTATGCGGCGAGATTCCAAGAAATACTCCGATATATTACTGGGTTGGTGATAATGTTATAGAATATGGAAACAAAACATTTCCAGAGGAGGATGAATTTCAGCCTGCATAAAATGGACAAGAAAGGAATATTTTTCACTTTAGTAACTGTAATCATGTTGACTATATTCATCATAACTGTCAGTATATCCCAGTTCCAGCGCGATGATTCAATTGTAACAAGGGTAAGCACAATGGAGAGCTTTTTGTCATCTCTAGACAAGGATTTAGAGAGAAGAACTTATATCTTTGGAATCCGGGCAGTTCTTTCAATGGAATCTGAAATATTGAGCAGGTTAAGCTACATAAATAATTTTGACTCTGTTGTTGAAGAATTATTCTTTAATGCAAGCATAAATGGAAAGTTTATGAACATATCAGATGGAATAACATATAATGACACATTAAAAGAGGTGAATTTTTTTGCTAGGAAATTCAATGTCATTGTAAAATTGGACCATAAAAATATAACAATGTATCAAAATGATCCGTGGCATGTTGTTGTTAACTGGACTGTGAATCTTACTATGGAAGATATTGGAAATCTGGCAAGATGGGAAAAAACAGAGAGCTATGTTGTAAAATTCAGCATAGAAAATTTTGAGGATACAATTTATGTTGTTGGGACAAATGGGAGCTATACTAACGTAATAAAGAAAACACCTTATGAAGGAAATTATGTTAGTGGTAGCGATGTGATAAATTTCTCCAAGCATGTCAATAACAGCTATTATACTAATTTTTCAAATGCAGCGCCAAGCTTTTTGGACAGAATCCAAGGAAATATTGGAGCGAATAGCCCTTATGGAATTGAGAGTTTTGTTAATCTGCTTTTTTTATCACAGCAGGGAATTAGCACAAAAGACAAGACAGCTGTTGATCATATTTATTTTTCAATCAGCAATCCTTCTGCAAGAAAATTGCAGGGAATGCCATCATGGTTTAAGATAGATAATGAGGATAATAGAGAAGAACGGTATAATACCCAGGGTGTGCCGAATGGATAATTTATAAAAAGTCATTTTTCTATAAATATGAATGGGATATGCACAAGATTTTGC
This sequence comes from Candidatus Pacearchaeota archaeon, assembly GCA_016188895.1. Taxonomy (GTDB): domain Archaea; phylum Nanobdellota; class Nanobdellia; order Pacearchaeales; family GW2011-AR1; genus JACPGZ01. The sequence goes on along the minus strand of JACPGZ010000032.1, from coordinate 5,799 downwards.
TAAGGATTGTGATTATTATGATCCTAATAGAAAAGAATTAAATTGTATATTGAGAAATTCTAAATTTAAAGGCAAGATAATTGCTGATATAGGAAGTGGAATAGGCAGATTGTCATATCCGCTATCTAGATATGCAAAAAGGGTTTATGCCATAGATTCTGATAAAAGGCTAATTAATTATGCTAATAAGATATTTAAGAAAAATAATCTAATTTTAATTAATAAAAAATTTGAAGACTTCATTAAAAGAAATAAAGAAAAGATAGATATTTTTCTATTATCATGGCCATGGTATAGCAAAAGATTATTGAGAATAATTAAGCATAATCTTGATAATGGAGAATTTATTGTTATCATAAATGACGATAATTCTGAATTTGGAAAATTATATAATAAGCTTATTAATTGGAAAGAAACTAAAAAAAGAAAGCGAGAAAAAATAAAACAAGATTTCATTTTGTCATTAAAGCGAGAATTTTTAGTAAAGAAATTTAAAAAAATTAGTTTAAGTTACTTATATCCAAATAAAAGAGAAGCTATAAATAATATTTTGTGGAATCTTAAGACATGGTTTAATATTAATGGAAACAGGAGTCAGATATCTAACATCTTAGAAAAATATAGAAGAAGGGATGCAAAAATAGAGATACCTGAAAAAGTTATTTATTTTAAATTGAAGAAGAAATAACTATCTAAAAATCGCCCGCGTTCCCTTATAATTCCAGTTAGAGTGGCCGAATTGAATTATCAAATCTATTGGAATTCTTTTTTCATCGTATTGGGGGATATCACAAGCTCCCCAGCAGTTTCCAAGCCAGATTAAAAATTTTGCTCCTGTTAATAACTCAAGCTCATTTGCAATTCTCATTGCATACGGCTTCATTTTCTCTGGAAACTGCAGCAGAATTAGTTTTGCTTGTTCTTTCTTGATTGTTTCAATTATGTGAGGAAGCTCTAGCTCATATTCTTCTTCAATTTCTTTTATTGATTTGTGATGGAATTTTTGATTCATGATAGGGATTGATAAGGCTCTTACGGGGTTCATAAGGGGTTTCCCCTTTTATGTTTAGGGGGTCTAAGGGGGACATAGTCCCCTTATATTTATATAGTTTTTGTTATTATTTATTTTATGGATTATAGAGCAAAGGTTTACTCTCTGTTAAGAAAGATCCCAAAAGGAAATGTCATGACATACAAGTCAATTGCTTCTACGCTTGGAATTCATCCAAGAGCTGTTGCTATGGCTTTGAAAATGAATAGCAATCCTGTTAAAATTTCCTGCTATAAAGTTGTGCATGCAGATGGAAGAATTGGAGGATATTCTTGTGAAGGAGGAATTAAAAGGAAAATTGAACTTCTCAAGAAAGATGGGATAAAGATAGTTAATGGAAAGGTTGACAAGAAACTTATTATTTAGGTTTTATTTTTTCATCTTCTTTATACAACAAAGACTCTACTTTTTCTTCTCTTACTCTGTCAAATACATAATCTATCTGGTTGTTTGTCATGTTTTTTAATAATACATAATATTCCTCAAAAATCTGAAAATTGTGAGCTAGAAACTGCCTGAAGCCTTTATAGTTTCTTGATTTAGCAAATGCAAATTCTGTAAGTATTTGAGAGTATTCTGATATGGAAACTCCAATCTCTATATTATTTAAAAGGTGAGATTTATAAAACTAATCTTCTTTCAGATTTGATGAAAAAGAATAAAGATAAAGGTTTAGGCATTGATGCTGAAAAAGATGAATTTGGCGATCGGTACACTCAGATTTTGCTGAAGGCAGAGCTTATTGATTATTCTCCTGTTTCAGGGTGCTATATTCTTAGGCCAAGGGCATATGCGATGTGGGAGAAGGTTCAGGATTACTTTAACAGATTAATTAAAAAAGACGGAGTAAAAAACGTGTATTTTCCATTGTTTATTCCTGAAAGTTTGTTGAATAAAGAAAAAGAGCATGTCAAGGGATTTTCACCTGAAGTAGCTTGGGTTACTCATGCAGGAAATAGTGAGTTGAAGGAGAAGCTCGCAATTCGGCCTACATCTGAAACCATAATGTATTCAGCATTTTCAAAATGGATTCGCTCATGGAGGGACTTGCCATTGCGTTTGAACCAGTGGGCAAATGTTGTGAGATGGGAATTCAAGCATCCTCTTCCGTTATTAAGGAGCAGAGAATTCTTGTGGCAGGAGGGGCACTCTGTTTTTGCCCTGCAAAATGAGGCTGATGAGGAAGTATATAAGATAAGGGAGTTTTATGAGGATGTTTTCAAGAATGTTTATGCAGTTCCTGTTATTAAAGGAAGAAAAACAGAGAAAGAGAAATTTGCTGGGGCAGAATATACATTAAGCATAGAGGTTTTTCTGCCTTCTGGAAAAGCTGTCCAGGGTGCAACAACACATAATCTCGGGCAGAATTTTTCAAAATCATTTGACATAACTTTTTTGGGCAAAAATGAAAAAAAATCTTATCCGTTTCAGACTTCGTGGGGCTTGTCAACAAGAAGCATTGGAATAGCAATTATGGTACACTCTGATAATAAAGGGTTAGTGCTGTCGCCGAGGATTGCTGAAACACAGATTGTTATTGTTCCCATATTCACAGAAGAAAACAAGAAAGAGATGCTTGGCGCTGCAGAAGAAATAAAAAGCAAATTAAATAATTATTCAGTTGAAATAGACACAAGCGATAAAACGCCTGGATTCAAGTTTAACGACTCCGAATTAAAAGGAATCCCGATAAGAATAGAGATTGGAAAAAAAGATCTTGACAAAAATGAGGTTACTATATTCAGGAGAGATACACTTAAGAGAGAGGGTGTAAAAATCGGGAACCTTGCAGATACTATAAGAAAGTTGATTGATGACATTCACAATAATCTTTACAATAAAGCTGAGAAATTTTTAGAAGACAATACTATTTTTGCTAATGACATTACTAAATTAAAAAAATCTATTTCTGAAAAAAAGCTTGCATTAACAGAATGGTGTGGGGATGAAAAGTGCGAAGAGCATATAAAAAGTGAAACAGGTGGTGCAAAGATAATATGCATCAATGAAGAATTAAAACCAAAAAAGAATTGTGTTTATTGCAAGAAGAAGGCAAAATATGTTGTTTATGTTGCTAAGAGCTATTAAACATTCACACCAAGCTGTGATAACCTTCTTTTGATTTCACCAAGCTTGTCTTGTATGCCTGATCTTGCTTTTTCTTTTTGATTAGAAGCAATCTGTTCTCTTTCTTTTATTGCCCTGATTCTATTTTTAAAATGCTCTAAACGTGTTGGCTCTAGTTTTTCTCTTTTGGCTTCTTTATGCCCAATTTTTCTTATTTGCATTTTTGGCTTTCTTATTTTTTTTATTGGTTCCCTATGATGTGTTATTTTTTCTCTTTGTTGCCTTGTGTGTATTACTCTCGGCGCTTTCTGTGTTGGCTCGTGAAATTGCGGCATACTAGAGAAGAATGCCCTTATTTCTTGGGATGATTCATCAAGTGCTTTTCTCATCATGACACGATATTGGTTCTCTGACTTCTTAAGCGCTTTATAATTAGTAATCCGCTGAATAAACTGCAATAAATCCATCTCTAATGTCAGAATATTTTTTCTAAGAATCACTGCCTGCTCTGGTTTTAGCTTAATATATGAATAGTCTTTTGGTATCATTCTAAATTCTCAAAAAGCGCTTTGTCTATGTTTTCAATCTTTATTTTTATTTCATTAATTTCTTTTTCCCAGGCTGACAATTCTGCATCCTCTTTTGCATTTAGCTGCCTGATATCGCGAAGAAAGCTGTTCATCTCTTCAATCTTCTTTTTTATATTTGCTATTGAAGCATATGCTGATTCAAATTTATCTAATCTAACAAACTGGGTTTCTGGAACCTGTCTTTGAGGCTCTTCCTTATATCTTTCTACAATCCTTTCAGCTGGCTCGTATCTTGGCTCAGGCTCTTCTCTTTGCTCTGATTCGCTTTCTAATTCCTGAAGAACTGGCTCTGGAATCGGCTCTTCTGTTTCATACATCTCGCTTCCGGCTTGTTCCTCAATTTGCTCTTGATCTTCTGGAATCTGATCATCTTGAGACAGCAATTCATCGCCTTCTAATAATCCTGGCAGCTCTGGGATAATATCCTCTTCCTCTTTTTTCTTTTTAAACCAACCCATATCATCAAGTCTTGACACTATTTTAAATATCTTTATCTTAATTGTATAGTGGTTATAAAAAAGCGAAAACTATTTATTTGTATTGTATGTGGATTGAAGAATGCGAGAAAAATTATTAAGGGAGATAATAACAGAAATAGGCGGTAAATATGCATTAAATCTTTACGAAATCCTAAAAGACAAAAAAGAAGTTAATGAATTCATAATTGCAAAGAAATTAAAGATGACCATCAATCAAACTAGAAATATCCTCTACAAACTATTTGAAGCAGGCATTGTATCTTTCACAAAAAAGAAAGACAAGAAAAAAGCATGGTTTACGTACTCGTGGTCGCTGAATGCAGTTAAGGCGCTTGAAGAGCTTGAAAAAAGAATAAAGAGGAAAATTGCTGATTTGAAGAGCAAGTTAGATATAAGAAAAAACAAAAGATTTTATATATGCAGGAATGATAATATAGAAGTAAATGAAGAGACTGCTTTGCTGAATGATTTCACATGCCCTGAATGCGGCGAGGTATATCAGCTGAACGAGGATCCAAAGATTTCTGAAAGCGTAAATAACGAAATAAAAAAGATGGAAGATTATCTGAAAGATGTACAGAATGAACTGAAAATAGAATATGAAAAAATTAATAAGCATAAAGAAAGAAAACATAAGAAGGATGAGAAGAAAAAAGCGAAAGAGAAAGCTAAGAAGTTGATTGAAAGAAGAGCCCAGCGCGAGGCTGAAAAGAAAAAGCAACTTAAGGAGAAAAGAAAAAATAAAATCAAGAATAAAAAAGCTCGTTCCATGCCCAGCCCACTGCGTAGGGCATCGCAGTTGGATAGAACGAGGGCGTCGCGAGACAGGGGTAGGCATCGGATAAAAAAGAGGAAAAAAAGATAATGTTGCGGAGGAGAGGATTTTTTTCAAGTGCTACCAATATTATTATAGCATTGAATATATTGTTTTTCCTAGTCGCATATCCAATGTTGTTAATAACAAAGGGAAGCATTGTTGATTACATAGCAATAAAGCCTGAGAACATCTTGAACGGAGATTATCTATGGACATTTGTTACAAGCATGTTCATGCATGGCGGTGTGTTTCATTTGTTTGCAAATATGTTCACATTATTTTTTATCGGCAATTTAGTTGAGCGCATAATTGGCAAGAAGCGTTATGTTTGGTTTTACCTCATATCTGGACTGGCCGCATCAATTTTTTTCATTTTATTTTCGCGTATATTTGTGTCTGACTTCAGCGCATACGCTGTTGGCGCTTCTGGCTCTATATTTGCTATTGCAGGACTTTTGATGATACTTACTCCAAACCTGCCTGTTTTTTTAATGTTTATACCTATTCCTATAAAGCTTAAGTATGCTGTGCCAATACTTTTGATTGGGCTATGGCTCATTTCAATAACAGGAGCTATCGGAATCGGGAATACAGCTCATTTGGGTGGGTTGATTGCTGGATTGTTTTATGGTGCTTACCTAAAAAGCAAGTATCCTAATAAGGTTATGATATTAAACAGGTACTTTAAATAAGATGAAAAATAAAATTAGAAAAGAGACAGAAGATGGAAAGGAGAAAAAGATAGAAAGGAGAAAATTAGGAGGTGAAAAGGAGAATAAAAAGAGAAGCAATACT
>JACPGZ010000035.1 GCA_016188895.1 Candidatus Pacearchaeota archaeon | reverse complement strand
TGACATAATTATCAATTCATATAACCCATTTGAATGAATAAAGTGCATCTGCTTTGAACTCTGCAGTACTTTTGTCCATAGCGAGATAGTTAAAGGCCCTGGAAGATTCAAACTTATTTGATTAGTTCCGTTAAAAAAATAATCATTAACACCATCAAAATCAAAAGCACCGCCATATCTTCCGCTTGAATTCCATCTAGGACACGCAGTTCCAATGCATGTCCCATTATTCCCATACCTTGATAAATCAACAACATAAGTTGAATTCTCTCCTAAACTACTTCTGTTATCAAAATTCATCATCAAGACAAGAGAATCGTCATAAATAGAGTAGTTTGTCTTGTTCCAATTGAAGATGACATTTCTTAGATTCTGCTCAATTATGCTCACGTTTATAATAACAGAGCTGTTTGGAGTGTTTGTTCCATTAGGAGGAGTGGGAGCTGTGAAGTTGAGCTGAGGCGGAGTAACATCAAGAATTGTAACTGTTCTTGTTTCAGTTTGATTGTAATTTCCTGCAGAATCTATCGCAAATGCCCTGAAATCATATCTGCCTTCAGAAAGAGAGGTAAAATTCCTGAATAAACTAAATGTTTTTGCATTATATGATGCCTTAATTTCTTCTTCTGATAAAGCTCTATTCCATATAGTTACCTCATCAATTGAGCCATTAAAATAAAGAGGTGCTGCTATAATATCTCTTGCTCCAATAAATGTTCTTGCGTTTCCATCACAGCTATCAAGAGTGTTATTTGTCATTGAAGCCTCCAAAATGCCATCAACATATAGATAACCTGTATTCCCTTTCCTTACTCCAGCAATATAATACCAGTTTCCATCTGTAACTGTTTTTGTGCTTGTAGGAACGACAACATCTCCATCAGCATCACGACACCAGAATTGCGCCTTGCTTGTTCCTACTTCAATAACTAATGCCCGCACATTATTCAGATTTTTATCATCTGAAACAATTCTTTGCTGATTTCCAGATGTATTTGTTTTAATCCATGCTGTATATGTAAAATCGTTTGCTCCGAATTTAAACAAACTGGAATTTCCTGCATCAATATAATCATAATCTTGTGAATCAATTCCATCAAATTGTAAACTTTTTCCTCTTGCTCCTGATATTATATTAGATATTCCGAGCCCATTAAATGTGCCGAAATTATTATAACTTGAATTATCATAAACCCCTGTATTATTATACCAATCCATTGCCCAATAACCTACTAAATTATAATTCCAGTCAATAAAAGCAGAGTGATTGCTGGCATCAGATGTTGATACATTTACAAAAACAGAACCCCAAGATTGAATACTTCCGTTTGGCGGAGTAGGCGGGACAAATGAAATTTGAGGAGCTGTTGTGTCAGGAGTTTCTCCGACACTATACTCTGTCCAAGAGCTTACATTAAAAATAACATTGTTAGCAGTCAAAGAAGTAAAGTTATAGCAAATATTTCCGCAAACTATTCCATCCCTTAATATTTTTGGATTTGCAAATCCCCTGTTTCCTATTCCATAGAGTGTAACATTAGCGCTTCTATTCAAGCCGACATTACTCCCTGATTCAACAACAACACTATTATTCCTAATCCTAACATCACGAGTCAAATTCGTTCCAGTTCCATTGATTCCTTTCAAGAATCTGACCTCGCCAAATTGAGAATCTTTAAAATTGATAATATTCCCGCTTGAATGAAAAGAATAATTCCCAATATGAGGCATATCAATGAGATAAGTTCCATTGACTCCCATATCAAATTTAATATCATAGAAGCTAGCATTGCTATAAAGCATTACATTAGTCAAATTATTATCATAATAATTAATTGAGACATATGAGAATATAATAGCTCCAGCTTTAGAGCTATTAATTAAGCCTCCGCTAATTCTATTATGCGAACCAGAAATTGCAATACCATAGGCATTTGTAACAATGCTATTATTAATAAATGAGCTTGAATTAGTACTTAAAATCAAGCCATATGCGGTACCATTAATGATAATATTATTGCTTAGTATAGCAATATTAAAAGAATTTGAAGTATAAATACCATATGCATTAGAAGACCCAAAGGTAGTAATATTGTTGTTTATAATAGTAGAGTTTGAAGCAGGATCAATCCAAATACCATATCCACTAGACCCAAAGGTAGTAATATTGTTGTTTATAATAGTAGAGTTTGAAGTGCCTAACATACGTATACCTCGTATATTATTCGAACTTATAATAATAGTATTATTTATTATATATGAATTTGAACCTCCGACGATGTAAATTCCTTGACCAGATACTGCAGTGCTATCTTTAATCCTGCAATTTTTAACAGTAGTAAAATTATATGAATTAGTGCTGTAATTGTAAAGCAAGTTGTTGTTGAAGAAACATCTTGAGTTAAGTTATAAACAGTGTTTGCCTGGTCAAGACTTCCACAAGAATTAATATTAATAATTCCATTGCCAAAAGTAAACACCAAAAACCTGTTTGTGCTTATATTCCATGATTGAGATAAATTAGCTCCACCTGATGGATTTGTTGCGTTAAAGGTGTAGTTATTATTATCATAAAAATTAGTTGCATTCTGTGTGTAACTCAAAACAACTTGTCTTGGAATTCTTCCATCCTGTCCTGTAAATGCAGAGAAATGAAGTACATTGCTTCTGTTAAATGCTCTTATGTTTGAATTGGTTGCATTTGAACTGTTAGTGTAATTTGCATAAGCATCAAGATACCAGTGCCTGTTTAATCTGGCTGTTGAACCAGCTTCAAAAAACACCTTTTCATTAGCCAGAGTTACATTGGTGAAATTAACCTCGCCAGAACTTATTGAAATAAAGTAAACATCCTGCCCCAAAGAAGCATTTACAAAATCATCATAAAATATATTTCCTTGAGCATTATTATGAATCTTTATTCCTACAGAATTTGTATTATTTGCAAAAATATTGTTTCCTGTAAAATTATTTCCGCTTGCAGACTGCAAAGAAACCCCTGTCCCAAGAATATAAACAAAATTATTCTGAATATAATTTGAATCTCTAAAAGAGATGCCATCACTGGAGCCATATGCAGTGATATTATTTCCTATAATCCTGCTATTATTCACAATATTACCAATCCCGTTGGCAGTATTTTTATATGTAGTAATTTTATTATTAATTAAATAACTGCCTAAAATAGTAGATCCGCGAATTCCAAAAGAAGACCCGCCATAAGTATAAACAGTGTTATTTTTTATTATACAATTATTGCAATCCAGATTAATCCCATGAGAATTTGCAGTAGAATCTGGAGAAGAAGAATTTATGAAATTATCAGAAATTGTAAAATTATTCATGCCTGAACCGAAAATTGCTGAATTATCATTATCTATCACTAATATATTATTATTTATCATGCTTCCGTTATAACTATCTGAAATAAATATAGCGTTTTTGTTACTATTAACTGTTGAGCCTTCTCTTATAAAACAATTTTTAATAACGCTGAGATTATATTCAATTATGCTAATACCATCTCCTGAAGAGCTGGTCCCGTAAGTTATTGTAAATCCCTGGCAGTCTATTGTAACATTATTTGCTGTAATTGTAAAGCAAGCCCCTGTTGAAGAAACATCTTGCGTTAAATTATAAATAGTGTTCGCTTGATCTAATGTCCCACAAGAATTAATATTATTACTTCCAGTGCCAAAAGTAAACACCAAAAACCTGTTTGTGCTTATATTCCATGATTGAGATAAATTAGCTCCACCTGATGGATTTGTTGCGTTAAAGGTGTAGTTATTATTATCATAAAAATTAGTTGCATTCTGTGTGTAGCTCAAAACAATTTGTCTTGGAATTCTGCCATCTGCCCCTGTCAATTGACTGAAAGCTAATGCTCCTGATACATTATAAGCTGAAACACTTGCTCCAGAGGCATTAGTTCCATCAGTATAATTTGCATATGCATCAATATACCAATGCACATAAAGTTTTGCTATTGGACCTAAAACACCTGAATTAAATCTTATTTTATTGTTCAAAAGCGTGACATTTGTAAAGTTTGTAAATCCAGAAGCAAATTGCTCAAAATTTAGGTCGTATGCATTATTAAATGACGCATTAACAAGGCTATCATAAAAAACATTATTATAACCATGCGTCTCAATGCCATGTGAAAAACTTCCATTAGTATTAATAAAATTGTTAATTATTGTATTATTCAGAGAACCTATATAGAATAAAATGCCTCTTGAAATATTATTAGATGTAGAGATTGTGTTATTTATTATTTTGTTAAATCGTGTATTAGTTCCAAGGTATATACCATGTGAGGATCTATCTAGTGTTGTAATTGTGTTATTAATAATACTTCCATTCCATTGCGCTAGAAAATATATCCCCATACTATTGATAATAGATGATGAAGATGGAAGGTCCTCTATCCTGCAATTCTTAATTGTAGTTAGATTCTTATCAGAATAAACACCATAAGTATCAATGACTGCATTCAATGAATAACTAATTTTCTTGCCCTGGCAATCAAGAGTTACATTATTAGCAGTAACTGTAAAACAAAATGAATTAGAAGAAACATCACTTGATAATGTATAAACGCAGTTTGCAACATCTAAATCTCCGCATATAGAAATAGCTCCGCATGCAAGATTATGTGCATAAGCTGTCTCATTTCCAAACTCAAATTTTAGAGTATGTTCGCCAGGTGTTAGCACTTTTGCAGTTTCATAACTTGTTTCATTGCACGAATAATTCTTCGCAATCACATAGCAAGTATCTGTTTCGCAATTAGTTGTCTCATTGATAAATTCTGATGTAATAACATTATCGCCACATTTCAATTCCAAAAACTTTAAGTCATACCCTTCTTCAGTATAGTTAGTCCAAGTTGTGCCATTTGTCGCTCGTATCTTTAAATCAGCACTTCCAGTTGTAGTAAATACAACTGTCCAATTTCCACCAACAGTTGGATAGCTTTGCACATTCAGTATTGTTATTGTAATTTCAAATGTTTGTTCAGACAAAGAAGGAATATTCCATTCAACATAATCTATAAATCCGTTTCCGTCATTGTCCTTCGCAC
>JACPGZ010000033.1 GCA_016188895.1 Candidatus Pacearchaeota archaeon | reverse complement strand
TCCTTAATAAGCCCTGCCTTTTTAAGGTCTGCAAGATATTCCTGCATCATTTTATAGGATAGATTGGATTTGTAAAGAAGATGAGTTGGTTTTATTTTTCCGTGCTTCATCCTGATTGAAGAGAGCATGTCATAGATTACCTGCAGCTTGTCCCGTTTTTTCTCTGATTTCATTTTATTAAATTTTTATAAATTTAATGATTGAAAATTCTTTTGAATTTTCATTTTATTTAAATTTCTGAAGATTTAAATGATTGAAAAATTGTAAATTTTTCATTTTCTTGATATTCTAACAAGGTTTATGAACAAGAAAGAATATCCAGCCAATTCTCCCAAATGACCGAGAAAGTAAGCGATTGTGAAATACGGGGCAAATATGAAGCTTATCTGTCCCAGCAATATCATAAAAAATCCAAGGAAAACTAGAAGAGAGCTTGGTGTCTTTTTCTCATTATAATTGTTGTAAAACGAGAGAGTGAGATAAATAAGAAATAATGAAAGCACTAGGTAAAATATAAGATTGGCGTTAGAGCTGAACAAAATTGACAGAAAGCTCATCAGAAACAGCATGGACAGAATCTTGAAATTATCTATCTTAAAAGACAGGCCAATCAGCATTATGTATGCAGCCACCATAAACAGCATATGAAAAATTGTTCCGTACTCAACCAAGCCCGAGATGTATGTTGCCTTTACCAAATCAGAAGAGCTTCCAATAACTGTAAAATAAATCAGAACATTGGTAATCAGTTTTACTATGTACGCTATTGAAATAAGCCAGAAAGCTGATGAAAATAAAAAATATTTCTTGGTTCTTGTAAGTTTGTAAATCTTGTTGGAATGAAATCCTATTAACAATGTGGCAACAACAAACAGCAACTCAAAGAAGATGTTTATCCCAAGATAGTCTGTGTTGACAATAATCGTAACCATTTTTAGGAGGTTTCATAAAAGGAACCTAGGCTTATTTTTCATCTGTGTCTAAAGGAAGGGTTCATAAAGGAAACCTAGGTTTCCTTTATATACTTTGTGGAACATCGCTCTTTAACAATTTTCTTGATTTTTGTTTAATAACCCATTAATAAGCAAAATTCTAATATTTAGCAGGAGGTTAAAATGAAAAGAGCTGAAAAAATAAGAAATTCCGATAATGTCTATTTGAGTATGATTGCAAGTAAGATTAGATTAAGCAGGCATTGGCAAAAAAGCAGAGTAAATAACCCTGATTATATTTTTTCTTTGAACTGAGACTAAGGGAAACAATTTACGCTTCAGTATCTTATCATCTTATTATTTTGTTAGGAAGTGTAAATTGTTTAAAGGCAGGTAGGATTCTCTGACACAGCTACCTGCCTTACTATATAAGTGATGATACAAATCTTTTTAAAGCAAATTAGCAAAATAGCTAAATGGAAGAAAAGCAAGCAGAAAAACCTGAAAAAAAGGAAGATGCTAAGCAGCAAAAAAAACAATTAGATATAACAAATTATGTGATAATAGCAGTTGTAATTATTGCTATTATAGGATTTCTGATTTATAATGGAACAATTCCAATAACAGGACTGGCAATCTTTGGAAACAAGGTTAAAATAGGCGACCAAGTTGCAATTAATTATGTTGGTAAATTAGAAAATAATAGTGTTTTTGATACAAATATAGCAGATGTTGCAAAACAGGAAAATATGTTCAATCCGCTTCGCCCATACGAGCCATTAAGCTTTGTTGTTGGAAATGGTGAGATGATAAAGGGTGTTGATAATGCAGTAGTTGGAATGAAGCTCGGTGAGAAAAAGGAGGTGGTTGTCAAACCAGCTGACGGATATGGCTTCTATGATGATAATAATGTGCAGACTATTCCGCGGGTGCAGAGGGTGAATAAAACATTGGAGCTTGACCGTTATACTACACTAACACAGAATGAATTTAACCAAATATTTGGAGAATCCCCTGTTACCGACAAGGAATACTCTGTCCCAAATGTTCCATGGAAAATAAAAGTAAATTCAATTTTTGGAGATATAGTTAGTATTGAAAACTTACTCACCCCAGGAAAGACAATTCAATTATCAGATTTCCCATGGGAATCCCTTGTTCTCGGAGTCACAAAAGACAAGATAAGAATTTTGCACAACCCTAAATCAGGGCAAAAAATACAGACATCATTTGGAGAGGCAACAATCAGGTTAAAAGGAAGCTACATTGATTTAATAATTGACGCAAAAGAGGGAGATCAATTAGTAAAAGAAGTCACAGAGGATACAATAACAATTGACACAAATCATCCTCTTGCAGGCCAGACTCTATACTTTGATATTGAGATTGTGAGTGTGAATAAGACTAAATAAAGTGACTGGATTAGAAGATCAAAAAAACCCTCTTGTTTACCACACCTTAAAAGGTGTGGTTTGTTTGTTGGGTTTTTAGGATGCTCAGAAATCGAAAGTAAGATTGTTCACGACCACATACTGAAGTATGTGGTTTTCAATTTCTGACATAAAACACAAAAAGTAATTCTTGAGAAACACATAAAAAAGAGGTTATTGTTGTTATCATACCATTGACTCAAAGTGATGCAGGGATAATGTTCCCTTATAGACCATAATGGTGAGAATCCAAGAGCACCAATTGTAACTACCAATCCAAAACCTTAAATACTGCCTATATTGCATTATTTTATGGGAAGAATCAAGTCTGCTTTGATTAAGCGAACGGCAAAAGCATTATTAAAACACGATAACTTTAGTGAAAACTTTGAGGAAAACAAAAGAATACTAGGAAACAGCCTGCCAAGCAAATCAATCAGAAACAAGGTTGCAGGTTATATCGCAAGACTGAATAAAATGAATGCTAAGCAGCAGCTTGGATAAATAAATGACGGGAGGTAAAATGGCAGAAAAGAATGAAGACAACACTATCTTCATTGGCGGCAAGCCTTTTATGAACTACGTGACAGGCGTGGTAATGCAGTTTACAACAAAAGGCAGCAAAGAAGTAAAAATAAAAGCTCGTGGGAAATTCATCTCAAGGGCAGTTGATGTAGAGCAGGTTTCAAAGAACAAGTTTCTTAAGGAACACGCAGTGCAGACAAAGGAAATAAAAACAGCCAGTGAAGAATTTGAGAACAAGGAAGGAAAAAAAGTCAATGTGTCAACAATAGAGATAATACTGACAAAGTAATTTCAGTTTATTTATTTTTTATTTTTTTATTTTCTTTTTATCTTGTCCCTCATCGCTTTCCTTTGCGCCCGGCGCGAGCTTCTTTCTTATTTGAGCAATGTCATCTGAAATTTCTTTAAGCAGTTTTATTATTGTGCCTTCCCTGAAAAATCTTCCTATAACAAAAAGTATCTTCAGAACTATGAGTGCTGCTAAAAGCCAGCCAACTATTTTTAATAATGGCACAAGAAATTCAAATCTGTTGAATATCTGATTTACAGTTTCTCCTATCGCTTCTCTAATATCAATTTCAGGAACATCTGGAATTGTTGGCAAATCCTGCAAAATCACCGCTTTTATCATGTCAATTTAAAAAATCATAGATTTAAATATTTAATTAAATCTTACCTGCTTTCTTCAATCTCAGAAATATAATCACTGATACTATTACAACTACAAGAACAATTAAGAAAACTAGGACGCCTGTTCCTGATTTTCCTTCTTCAATAACCTTTCCTGTAACTCCTGATTCTGCAGGTTTTTCTTCAGGTGTTGGCTGTACAGTTGGAGGCTGTTCTTGAACAGGTAGAGCTATTTTCTCGTAAATGCTTTTGATGTTTATAGTTGCCAAGCTTGATTTGATTCCTTCCAATATAACTTGTATATCATAATACCCGTCATTTGTAACATCAAACTTCTTTGTTTCCCCAACAGAAAGAGTTGCTTTTTGCGGAGTAGAACTAACCTCAATATCAACTAACGAAGTTGTTATCTTCAACACCCCGACATAATGATCAATATTAGCAACCACTATCTTAAGTCTATGATTTGCCCCTAAATCTTTAACATATCCTTCTTTAAATTGCTCGTCATTAACAACAATAGTCTTTGTCCATGTCTCTCCTCCGCCACCACCTCCACCTCCTTCTTGCTTAACACTTACAGTATACGATGCAGTTGAGCTATTTTCATTCCCTGCTAAATCTCTTACATAACATGTTTCAGTAAATGTCCCGCTTGTAGATGTTGAAGGACTTGCTGTATAAGAATAACCATTTGTTCCATATGATGAATTAAGGCCTGATGTTGTATCAGTTGAGCCAGAGCATGAACATGAAACACTCTCTCCAACATAAACAGAAGAAGTGCATGTAAATGTAGGTTTTGTAGGAGCAACAGTATCTATAATAATTGTCCTGTTAACATCCCAATCCTGATTATTTGCAGTATCATTAACTTGGCAATTCCATGTGTAATTACTATTGGTAGTAATTGTATATGTCCAATTAGTTGCATTATTTGTTCCGCTTACAGAAGTTGTATTTGTTACATACTCACTTGAATTTACATACCAAATATAATGCTTTATTGCACTTAAGGCATTACCATCAGTTGCATTGCATCTGAATGTCTGTGATGTTACATTTGTTATTGTATTATTTACAGGGCTTATAATCTCGCCAGTTGGAGCTGTTGTATCATTCACAGTTACTGTAACATTTGACCTAGATACAAAAGTAGAATTCTGTGTTGAAACAGTTATATTAAATGTGCCAGGTGTTACAGCAGTTGCATTAAATGTAAAGCGCCTTGTTGTATTAGCAGGCACCAGTCCTCCTGTTGTTTTATTCCAGCTTAAAACACTGCTTGTATTTGTAAATGTTGCCCCAGACTCGTCTGTTTGATTGGTATTTATAGTAAATGTAAATCCAGAAGGCAATGTTATATTAACCTCTGTAATATTTGCAACGCTTTGATTTGCATCTGTATTATTTACAGTTATGTTATAATTAGTGCTGATATCTTCTAGCACAGATGTTGATGTTGGTGTTATAACATGAGCTGCAAAAACAAAATAAGTAAATATCGCAAGCGCAAAAATGCTTACAGCAATAATCAACGCTCTTTGTTTTTTAAGATTATCCATTTTCCTCTTTTACAATAATGCTATATAGGAAACACCCTTTATAAATGTTTTTTTTTTGAAATTGCCGTCGAATCCGACGCCCTATGGAATGGGCTATTTGTTCTTCT
>JACPGZ010000031.1 GCA_016188895.1 Candidatus Pacearchaeota archaeon | reverse complement strand
TTCTTCTTCGGAAAGAAAAAATCACCAGCTTAAGATATTTAAATAGATTTTCTTGATAAAGTTATGCGCCCGTAGCTCAGCCTGGACAGAGCGAAAGGTTCCTAACCTTTAGGTCGCAGGTTCAAATCCTGTCGGGCGCATAATAAACTTTAAAAGACACTTTATTCTTGATGTGATGAGCGCTGGTGGTCCAGTGGTCAAGACTGCTGCCTTCCAAGCAGCATACCCGGGTTCGAATCCCGGCCGGCGCATATAAGGGAAACTACGTTTCCCCTTAGACCCATTTCTAAAAGAAGGTTTAAGGGCAACAGTTTTCTTTTAAAATCTTCAAATGGAAAACGCGCTTTCTAAAAGAAGGTTTAAGGGCAACAGTTTTCTTTTAAAATCTTCAAATGGAAAACGCGCAAACAAGCAAAAGAGAAGAATGGTTTAATAGGAATTATAAGAAATTGCTGGTCATTCCTGCTATATTACTGATTTTATCGCTTTACTATGTATTTAATACATTTCAAGAGACAGGCGATATTATTCATAGAGATATAACATTGACAGGAGGAACATCTGTTACAATCCTTGGGGATATTGACAAAGAGGGGCTGGAGAGTTTTATATCAGGCAAATTTGATGATTACCAAATAAAAGAAGTGCGAGACTTGGCAACAGGAAAGCGCGATGCAGTTATTGTTGACACAAATGCTGGCGCAGATGAAACAAAAGATATACTTGAAGAATTTTTAGGATATGAATTAAATGAAGAAAACAGCAGTATTGAATTTACAGGAGCTGTTATTGGGCAGGGATTTTACCAGCAGCTTAGAATTGCAATTTTATTCGCATTTGTCTTAATGTCTATTGTAATTTTTATTATATTCAGAACATTTGTTCCAAGTTTAGCTGTTATTTTAGCTGCATTTGCAGATATTGTAATGACTCTTGGTATTATTGATTTTGTTGGAATAAGAATCTCTGGAGCTGGAATTGTTGCATTATTAATGCTGATTGGATATAGCGTTGACTCTGATATTTTATTGACATCAAGGGTATTGAGATCGCGGGAAGATAGCGTGAATGAAAGAATATTGAGTGCATTTAAGACAGGAATGTTAATGACTCTGGCAGCGCTTGGCGCTGTCATTGTTGCCCTTATTATAGTTTACAGATTTTCAGATGTATTAACGCAGATATTTGGCATCTTAACAATAGGATTGCTTTTTGATATAATAAACACCTGGATAACAAATGTCGGAATACTTAAAATGTATGTTGAAAGGAAAAGCCCGGGAGAGATAAAATGAAAATTTCATGGAGGATTTGGGTTTTATTGATTATATTAGTATTTTCGCTGCTAAGCATAGGATTCAGCTTTCAGAAAGGAGTTGTAATAAAAAGCGTGGAACGAAATTCAACAGCCTTTAACGAAGGATTGAGGCAGGGAGACATAATCAAAGAGATTAATGGGAAGAAGATTGAAAATAAAGAG
Source organism: Candidatus Pacearchaeota archaeon (assembly GCA_016188895.1). Taxonomy (GTDB): domain Archaea; phylum Nanobdellota; class Nanobdellia; order Pacearchaeales; family GW2011-AR1; genus JACPGZ01. Next base: position 11,113 of record JACPGZ010000031.1, on the reverse strand, counting down.
GATTATACAAAATCAATTGATAATATTTTTGCAAGCCAGAAGCTTTTGAAAGGAATACAGCTCTCACAGTTAAATCAATCTGGTTTGAATAAAACTAATCAGTCTTCGGATTTGAATGATACTCTTTCAGAAATAAAAGAAAGCGAAAGCGATCTTATATCTGTCAGAATAAAAACAAAGGACAAAGATATTATCTTATTTGATAATGAGCCTCCAAAGATTATAGTGGACAATATTCCAAGAACAAAGATAAGAACTGGATTGGATATTTCAGGGGGCTCAAGGGCTGTTGTAAAACCTGAGAGAGATTTAAGCGGAAGTGAAATAGATGACTTAATTGCAGTTACAAGAAACAGGCTTAATGTATTTGGAATAAGCGACTTAACAATACGCGGAGTAACTGACCTTGCTGGAAACAATTTCATGATGATAGAAGTTGCAGGAGCAACTCCAGGTGATTTAGAAGAGCTTGTTGCAAAGCAGGGCAAATTTGAAGCAAAGATAGGGAATGAAACTGCTTTTGTCGGAGGCAAGAAAGATATAACTAATGTGTGCAGGAATGATGCGTCATGCTCTGGAATTTATTCATGTGACAGGTTTGAGCAAGGAAATGTGTGCCAGTTTAGGTTTGTTATTTATCTTAGCGAAGATGCTGCTAAAAGGCATGCTGATATAACTGAAAAATTAGACATAAATATAACATCTGATTTGGCTGATCAGTATTTAGAAAAGCCGCTTGATTTGTATTTGGATGACAATCTTGTTGATTCTTTGTTAATCAGCGAGAACTTGAAAGGAAGGGTAACAACTCAGATTCAGATACAAGGCTCTGGAACAGGGACCTCACAGCAAGAGGCTTATAATGAAGCAACTGCTCAGATGAATAAGCTTCAGACTGTTTTAATAACAGGAAGCTTGCCATTCAAGCTTGAGATAGTAAAATTAGACAGCATATCTCCTTTATTAGGAGAGGAGTTTATTAGAAATATCCTGCTTGCAGGAACTGCTTCTATTATTGCTGTTTCTTTAATAGTATTCTTAAGGTATAGAAACATCAAGGTTTCTCTAGCAATTTTATTGACATCATTTTCAGAGATTGTAATTATTTTAGGAATTGCGAGCTTTATTAAATGGAATCTTGATCTCCCAAGCATTGCCGGAATTCTGGTTACAATTGGAACAGGTGTTGACCAGCAGATTGTTATTATTGATGAATCTAGGATGAAAAGGCAGACAAGAGGGTTGAAAGAAAGGATGAAAAGGGCATTTTTTGTTGTAATTGCTGCATTTTTTACATCTGTTGCATCATTGCTTCCATTGAACTGGGCTGGCGGAGGATTATTAAGAGGATTTGCAATAACAACTATTATTGGAATAACAGCTGGAATTCTTATCACCCGGCCTGCTTTTATTGACATAATCAAAAGAATTGAGGAAAAAACTGTATAATATTGATTTCTTCTAGTATAATCATTTTTAAGTATTGCCAATTCCATAGGGCATAGGAGTTGATATGAAAATCGGAATTATTGGAGCGGGTGTTGTCGGAAAAGCCACTGGCGAAATACTTGTGAAAGCTCATGAAGTCTTTTATTTTGATAGATATAAAAAGGAATTTGATGAAATTGAAAAGATTGCAAAAGAGGCTGAAGTTGTCTTTATTTGCGTGCCAACACCAATGAAGCTAAGCGGAGAAATAGATTATTCTGCAATATATCATTCATTAAGTTATTTGCTTCAAAATGTGTATAAGGCTGCGAGAAATCCTCATAATATTATTGTTGTTATAAGATCAACTGCTGTTTCTGGAACAACTGATAAATTTGCAGAAGAATTTCCTTTCAAATTTGCTTTTAATCCTGAATTTTTGCGTGAGAAGCATGCTGCAGAAGATATGGAAAATACAAATAGGATAGTTATTGGAACTAATGAGAGAGATGTTGAGGTAAAATTAACTTCTTTATATAAAGATATTTTTCCAGATGCTAAATATATCTATGTTGATATTAAAACAGCAGAGATGATAAAATATAGTGCAAATGTTTTTCTGGCATCGCAAGTTGCAATTGCAAATGAAATCTATAATATATGCAAGGCACTTGGTATTGATTATGATACAGTCAAAAATGCTATTCTTCATGATAACAGGGTTGCGCGTAACATAGATGTTCCAGGGCATGATGGCGATTTTGGATTTGGGGGAAAGTGCTTAGCAAAGGACATTAATGCATTGATTTATCTTGCAAGAGAAAATCATTACAGACCTTATTTATTAGAAGAGGTCTGGCGATTAAATGAAAATGTGAGAAAGAATAAAGACTGGCTTGATATTCCGGGCGCTACGAGCGAAGGAAAGAAGTTTAAGGAGAAGGATTGATTAATATACAAACGGAATCAATCTTTTTGTTCTTTGTTTATACGATTCATAATTTTTGCCGAAATGCTCCCCGAGAAGATATTCTTCTACCATTATTCTGTACATAATTGCTGGCAGAAAGAAAATCATTACTGTTATGGTTGCGAATAGATTTGATAAGGCAAATGCCACTCCTACAAGCTCTAGAAACAAGCCTGTATAAGATGGGTGCCTCATGTATTTATAAGGGCCTGATTGAATTAATTTATGATCGCTATGAACAGAAACAATTGGCGTAAAGAATCTTCCTAGTGTTTTGATTGACCATTGCCTTAAACCAAATCCAGCCGCCATTAATAACAATCCCAGATAACTTGTATTAAATGAAAACTGGCCAACATCATTGTAAGCTATTACAAATGAATATACTAATGGAATAAATATTCCCAACATCACAATAAAAAATGAGCCTTTATCTTTCGTTTTTCCATTACGCGGTTTATATTTCTTTATTCTTCTAATAATGCTAATCTCGATAATAAAAAAGATGATAAATAATATATTGAATATTATTGCAATTGCATTGTTGGGGAAATTTTCAATCGGGATAATTGACCATACCATTATTCTCTCCAAGCTACATGACCTGCAGGAGTATCATCAATAAGGATTCCCTGCTTTTTTAACTTTTCTCTTATGACATCTGCTGTTTTCCAGTCTTTTTTTGCACGGGCCTGCTCCCTTTTTTCAATCATGGCTTTTTGCTCTTCTGTAAGTTTAATGTCATAGATGCTTTCTTTTTCAAGGGATAAACCTAATATATTATCAAAGTCTGTTGCTAATTTATATTTTTCGTTTTCGCCGAGCTCTTTGTCCTTCAGAACATTCCATAAAAAATCAAGTGCAGATGGTATGTTTAAATCATCATTTATCAATGAAGTGAAATGCTCTTTTCTCTCTTCAATTAAATCTGTTCTAATTTTCTCTTTGGATTTTCTGGAATTATTTTTTAGCTCAGAAATTCTTCTTAGCAGATTTATGTATGATCTTTGCGCTGATTTTAGTTTTTCAAGGGAAAATTCAAGTGGCTTGCGATAATGTGTTGTCAAGCAGAAATAACGGAATGAAAGGGGGCGGAATTTTTCTTCAAGCTCTGATATTGTATAAAGCCCTCCTTTTGATTTTGAAACTTTGCCTCCTTTAAATGTGAGAAATGCTCCGTGCATCCAATAATTCACAAATTTCTTGCCTGTTGCAGCCTCGCTTTGAGCTATCTCATTTGTGTGATGCACCTGAATATGGTCTTCCCCTCCTGTGTGAATGTCAAAGTGCTCTCCAAGATATTTCATTGACATTGCAGAGCACTCAATATGCCAGCCTGGAAATCCAACAGGCCAATTTGCTCCATAATCTTTAGGATTCCATTCCTGCTGTCTAATACTGGGATTTTCAGAGAATTTCCACAAAGCAAAATCAGTTGCGTGCTTTTTTTCACGCATTGAAACTCTGTGCCCTGCTTCTAATTTTTCAGGGTTCAGACCTGCCATTCTTCCATAGCTTTTGAATTCAGATGTATCAAAATAAATCCCGTCGCTTGTTTTGTATGTATATCCTTTTTTTTCAAGCTTCTTGATTAATTCAATTTGCTCTTTAATATGCTCTGTGGCTTTTGGCCATATTGTTGGCTCTATAATATTTAACTTCTTTAAATCAGTCTGAAAAGCTTTAAGATAAAATTCTGCTATATCTTTTGCTTTTTTGCCCTCTTTTTTTGCAGCTGATTCTATTTTGTCTTCACCTGTGTCTGAATCACTGGTAAGATGGCCTACATCTGTAACATTCATTACATGCTTAACTTTATATCCATTATATATAAGAACTCTTTTCAGAATATCATTAAAGACATATGTTCTTAAATTTCCAATTGTTGCATACCAGTAAACAGTCGGACCGCAACTATAGAAACCAACTTCTTTGTCTTTTAATGGCTTAAATACTTCTTTTTTTCTTGTGAATGTGTTGTATATAATAACCTTATTCATACAATTTTTAAATGATGTTCTATTTAAAAGTTTATGGTGGATATAGCAGGCATTAAAAGAAAGAAAACAACAGCAGAGCTTTTGCAGTTCAGCATCATAAATGTTGACAAGCCAATTGGGCCGACAAGTTTTGATGTTGTTGAGCAGGTTAAAAAAATTTTAGGGATAAACAAGACAAGTCATTTTGGGACGCTCGATCCTGCTGTTTCAGGGGTTTTGCCTGTTGCATTGAATAGAGCTTGTCGTCTAAGTGGATATTTCATCAAAAAGGACAAGACATATATTGGAATTATTAGATTGCATCAAGATATTGATAATGGAATATTAAAAGAGGAAATGCAGAAGTTTGTTGGAAAGATTATGCAAAAACCTCCTGTTAAATCAAGGGTTAAAAGAGTTGAAAGACCTAGAAGCGTTTATACATTTGAAATTCTTGAAATATCTGGAAAAGATGTTTTATTTAGCACAAAAGTAGAAGCTGGGACATATATTAGAAAGCTGATTAGCGATTTGGGAGAAAAAATTGGAGGAGCACATATGCTTGAACTTAGAAGGATAAGTGCCGGAATTTTTGATGAAAGAGACTCTTGTACATTATATGAAATTAATGAAGCTTTTGAGGAATATAAAAAAGGGAATGATAAAAAACTAAGGCAGATGCTTATTCCAGGCGAGATTATTGCAAAAATAATGCCTGTTGGATATGTCAAGAAAGAGGTGATAAACAAATTATTCAGGGGCTCTCCTGTTTTTTATGAGCTTCTTGAAAAAATTCCACTTGAAAAAATAGGATCAATTGCATTATTTCATAAAGACAGATTAATTGAAATTGCTCGCATTGTAAATGAGAAAAATGTTTACGCAGTGCCGGAGTTTGTGCTGAATTAGATATTTAAATCATCAATTCTCCTTAAGTTTATGAGAGAATTTATTTATTTTTCGCGCTCAGCGCCTACAAACGGGAATTTTCCTGATGATTTAATGAAAGCTGGCAGGCTTGATATTGCATGCCATGTTATAATTAATGCATTTTTTGTATCTAAAAGAATAAGGGACAATGTCGGAATGCATCTCGTTTTTTATGGAATGCCTAACCCTCCGAAGCATCTTGAGATGTATCCTTCAATTGTAATACCTGAAACAGGCAAGGCATATGGAAAAGACAATATTGACATAAGCAAGAAGGATATTGCAGGTTTGATAAAAAGAATGCTGTATAAATACAAAAAGGACAAAAGAACAGAGGTTTATCCAGGGTATTTTATTGAGAAGAAGAATTTGTTTAAAGTTGTTGATGATTTCAAATCTAAAGGAAAAACAGTATACTTGTTAGATGGCAAAGGTGATGATATAAGAAATATTGAAATAGATAAAGACCCTGTTTTTCTCTTAGGTGATCATGACGGACTTCCAAGCAAGGAATTAAAGAGATTGAAGCAAAAAACAAAACCAGTATCTCTTGGAAAAACCACATATTTTGCGTCTCAGTCCATGACAATTGTTCAGCATGAGCTTGATAGGCGCGGGATTGGTTAATCGTTAAACTCATAGTATCTGCCTGTTTTTCTCTTAAATAAATATCGTGAAAGGAAAAATTCTCTCTGGCTTAGCTGCCTTTTATTAATCATTTCAATTATATCAAGATTTGAATGAAAAATAAATCCCAAAAATATTAACATAAATAAAGGAAAATAGAGTCCAAGTATAAATAAAACGATGAGAAATTCTATTGTATGAAGAAAGTGTATCATTGGTTTGTGATCTCGTGGCACATTCTTATATAATTTATATGAATTTGATAATGACCAATCTTTCTTATTAATAACATAAGCAATATAATGATCAACATCAATCAAGAAGGATGATAAGAATATTATAATTGCTGATATTATGCTGATTTTCAATATTAGTATCAATATTACAGATAATATTGCGCCAAGCAATATATGTGTTTTTGGAAGCATTTTTCTTGTAAAATAGATAATTATAAAAGAGTTATTATACTATAAAATATATGAAGAAATCAGCAAGAGTTTTTATTTCTGGAATTGTTCAGGGTGTTTTTTTCAGAGATTATATTAAAAGCATGGCAAATCGCGTGAATATAAAAGGTTTCGTGAGAAACTTGGAAGACGGCAGGGTAGAAGTGTTTATTGAGGGTGATGTTGATAATGTGAATGCAATGATAGAAATCTGCAGAAAAGGCTCGCCTCACGGAAAGGTTGATAATATTGAGGTGAAAGAGGAAAAATTCCAGGGATTTAAGGAGTTTAAGGTGTTGCATTTATGAGGAGTATAATAAGAGCTATACAAAGATTTATTAAGATTTTATTATATTAATTAACATGGTAAAGATAACTATAGATATTCCTGATGAAATAGAACGCAGAGCAAAGATGCTTAAAATAGAATTGTCTTTATTAATAGTCAGAGTTTTGAAAGAAAAACTTGAAAAGCTTGAAAAAATAGATAGAATAAAAAAGATTGCGGCAAAATCTCAAGCAACAGATGAGGATGTTAAAGAATTAACACGTGAGATTGAAAATGCAATGACTAAACATTATTCAAAATACTAAAATGTTTATTGTTGTTGATTCAAATGTTGTAATTTCAGCTGTTCTTAACAGAGGAAATCTATTGAATATTTTTATTAAAAATTTTTCAGAAAAAGTATTTAACTTTATTGCACCTAATTTTCTTATCTTGGAGGTTGGAAAACATACAGAAAAAATAGCAAAAAAGACAAAATTTTCAGATGATGAAGTATTGGAAATGCTTGAATTTGTTTGTGGGCAGATAACTTTTGTTCCGGATGAATATTTTAAGGATAATCTTGAAGAAGCGAGGAAAATTCTTAAAGAACATGAAAAAGATGTCCCTTATCTTGCTTTGGCTCTAGCATTTAAATGTAAAATTTTCTCTGGGGATAAAGTCTTAAAGTCAATTATTCCTGACAGAATTAAGACTCCAAGAGAATTATTAGATGAGTTTTATACTTGATTTATTCTTATCTTACTCGTATATAAAATATATATTGTATAATGGGAATATTTATATTGTTTTAGGGCTTTTGATTATTGGACTAGGCTAAGGGAAGATGAGAGTGTTTTTATGTAGATGCGGGACTATTATAGAAGGGGAAAATGTATATGAGGTATTGGAGAGAATTAAGCAGCATTTCAGAGTTGTGCATGGAATACCAATAAGAGGCTACATTGAGCAAAAGATGAGGAAGATGATTCATTAGCAGAGATTTAAGAGATTTTATTATGAATTAGCCGGCGCTGTGCAATTCCATAACCTTTGTTTTTCCTTTTGGATAAATTATTATTGTATTACCTTCTGAAACAGTTATTATATTATCATTATTATCTGCGCTAATTATCGCTTGTTCTCTTAATATTTTTATCTCGACCTTCTTATTAAAGAATATTGGATCTCTTTTTTCTGTGATATTGTTAAAAGCTATTGCAAATCCTTTATTAAAACTTTTTCTTGTTATTGAATGAAAATAACCAGTTGAGCCGAATGAGGTTGAAGCAACAATTCCATCACCTATGAATTCTCCAACATTGTTGCTGTCAACATTTAAAGAAAAGCGCAGTGCAGCATACTGCTGCTTGTTTCTTACAATAATATCATTTACAGCCTGCAGTTTTTTGTTATTGAATGATGCTTCTAGTTTTTCTATTTCATTAATTTTATAATTTTTATCTTTAATATTTTGCAGGATATGGTCAATATCAAATGCAGCACACTTCTTGCATATGCTGTTGTATTTGACAAGTATTTTTGGAATTCCTGGATATCTTCTTTCTGCAACAAGGAATGTTCCATCTCCGCCCATGCTAAGGACAAAGTCTGGTTTGACACTGAATGAAAATCCATATTCTTTTATTTTCTTTTTAATTTCAGGAATCAATGATTTCTCTCTTGATACAATTCCTATTTTTTTCATTCTAATATCTATTTTAACATATATAAAAATCTAACTAGAAAGATTTTTATTATATCTCTGCCTTAATATTATATGAAAAATTTCCATATAGTTATTATCGTGCTTGCAATTATTGTGATTGTCTTGGTATTTACCTTTGTTAATTTTAGAGAGGCAAGTAATGGGGAAATAATTGAGCAAAGCACTTTAGCGAAAGTGTCTGAACTTGATGTTCCTGAAGAAGAGATTGTTCCAGGCGGACCTCCTCGTGATGGAATTCCGCCAATTGATGCTCCCGAGTTTATCATGTCGGAAAATATAAATTTTCTTGATGATGAATCTCTTGGCATTTTAGTAAAGGTAAATGATGATTTGAGATTTTATCCTTACAATATACTTAATTGGCATGAAATAGTGAATGATGAAATTGGGGGCAAACCATTGAGTATAACCTATTGTCCGCTTTGCGCAACAGGGATTGTTTTTGAAAGAGAGATTGCAGGAAAAGTTTATGATTTTGGTACATCTGGAATGCTTTATCAATCAAATTTAGTTATGTATGACAGGCAGACTGATTCTTTATGGAGCCAAGTGCTGGGTGGGGCAATAAAAGGTCCTTTAAAAGGAACATATCTGCAGATTTATCCTTCTTCTATTATTGAATTTGGGGAGGCAAAAAAATTGTATCCTGATATGAAAGTGCTTTCTGCTGAAACAGGATATAGCAGAAATTATCAGATAAATCCTTATTCTGGGTACGAAACAAGTGACGACATATGGTTTGGCGTTGAATATGATGACAGAAGGCTTGAGCCAAAAGAAATAATTTACACGATTTCTGTTGATGGAGTTTTTAAGGCATATTATGTTTTGAATGGACATGAGCTGGAAATAACAATTAATGAGGACAAAGAAATTGTTGTATTTGACAAGACTGCAAATAAAAGAGTGCATGGTTTTGTTGCATTCTGGTTTTCCTGGATAACTCATCATGAAAATGCAGAGGTGTGGCTCGGGTAGTTTTACCCAAATGTAAATGTGTAAATTTGAAAACCTTTTTGTGCATCAATCTGTAATTCATGCTTGCTGTAGTTTGACAATGAAACAATATTATACAATGTGTTGTCCTTAATCTGGATTTGCTTTTTAGTTTCTGGCTTGCTGTCAAGTGTTATATTTATGATAGTGTCTGTAGATGCGCCAGCAACTATATTAACCTTTTTTGCTTCAAATTTTAAAGCTATCTTGCCTGCTTCACTTCTAAGCTCCATATGGTCATTGCCATTGTACCATTTTCCCTCAATATATGCAATATTCTCCTTTCTATAAAATGGCTCTGGCAGTTTATATACAATCTCTTGCTCTGGTTTAAAACCTTCTTTATTGCCTATGAATTCTAAAGTGAAATCATATCCAAAATAAATTTCATTAGTTTTTATTTTATTGAAATCAGGAGAATCTGTTTCTGGTTTTACCATATCTTTTGATATGTTTATCTTTTCTTGCAATATTTGCGCCCGTTCTTCTAAGAGCTCTTGAATCTTGTTCTCAAGCAATTCATAATCTCCTTCTCCAAAATGCCCGTATACAAAAAACCCATCTATATCGATAAAATATTTTGCAGGCCAATAGTGATTTCTATAAGCGCGCCATGTCTGAAAATTATTATCTTGAACAACAGGGTATTCTATTCCAAATTGCTTTATAGCATTTTCTACATTTTCTCTTCTCTTCTCAAATTCAAATTCAGGAGAATGCACTCCGATGATTAATAATCCTTTATCTTTATATCTGCTCCACCATGCATTTAGATATGGAAATGTTCTTTGGCAGTTAATGCATGAATATGTCCAAAAATCAATAAGAATTATCTTTTTTCCAATATTTTCTTGGATAGTAATCTTGGTATTATTAAGATTAAGATAACCTGTTATTCCTTGTAGTTCAGGCGCTCTGATATATTTTTCTTCCTTTTCTGCTATTCTTGCAAGAGATAGTCTATCTGATTCGGCAGTTACTTGAGTTATATTAATAGGCTCGGAACTAATATCTGTCTTGCTTCTTTGCAGAAAATATATAGAAGCAATTATAAAGATGATAATTATTATTAAAATTATCTTTCTTTTATCTATCATTTTGTGTTTCTTTCACACTTGTCACAGCAAGATACGAGAGGAAAGCTGGGATAAGTGGCAGAACGCAGGGGCTTAAAAATGATACAAATCCTCCGAGAAATGCAATTGTTATTCCAAGTTTTGTAAAGCTGAAGCTTTCTCCTGAAAATATCTTTACAAGCAATGGAAAGCTTGCAATCCTGCTAAGCTGATTTGTGAAAACTAGAATTCCTAGTATTATAAGGATAATTCCAAATATATAATTGAAATATTTTAATTTGTTGCCAATTTTCCCTATGAATTTGCTTGACCTCTCTGTAAATAATCCAACAAGAAGGAAGGGAATTCCAAGTCCGAGTGAATATGCAAATAACATCCAGAATGCAATTCCAGGGCTGGTTATTGCAAGTGTTAAAATTGCTCCAAGAACAGCTCCAACACAGGGCGTCCAGCCAACTGCGAATGCAGCTCCAAAAATAAAGCTTGTTAGATATGAAAATGAAAATCTTCTCTTGACTTGCAATTTATGCTCTTTTTCTAAGAATCCTATTTTAATCAGCCCTAATAAATACAAGCCGAATATTATAATGATAACTCCGCCGAGATAACCAAGCCATTTCTGCAATGTATATGAAATATTTGCTAATAAACCTTGAAGAAGAAT
>JACPGZ010000028.1 GCA_016188895.1 Candidatus Pacearchaeota archaeon | reverse complement strand
CATACTTCAGTATGTGGTAGTAACAATCTTACTTCAACTTCAGAATTCTTAAGAGAATTCTGAGGCTATCAGAAATCTATAAGATTTCTGAAGTTTCTGAGCACTTCAAAGTCTGATGACTTTGATAGCTATCAAAAATTATCAATTTTTGAAGTTTTGAAGTCCCAAAATATAATTATTTTGACAGCTGTCGGAAACTTAAGGTTTCCGAAGTCCCAAAAACCCAACGAACAAACAAGAGGGTTTTTCTGATGAATTAATATGGCTGATAAAAGACAGATTTCTGTTTAAATGAAATATATAAAAACACATGATATTTAAATTTTTTATGGGATTTTTTGATTTTTTCAAGAAGGAAAAACCAGCCATAAAACATGCAAGTTTTGACGAGCTAGACAGCATTATATTAAAAAAGAAGCAGGAAATCCGTATTAACGAGCTGAAGGTCATTGAATATATTAAAAACAGGGTTAGTTTGCTTTTAAACGAGTTTGATAAAGAAATAATATCAATTAACAATGTTAATCTGAATGATAAAAAGGATGATGAAAAATTCAAGCTAATTGTCAGGGGCAATCTTGACAGATACGCAGATCATTTAATTAATCTGAGATATAACCTGGCCAAAATGCAGTTTGATGATATGGATGACATTAAAAAAATTGATTCAGCATTTCAGGATTTTGAGAAGAAATCTTTTATGAACTTTGAAAAAGCAACCTTTTTAATAGGAAAAGAGATTGGTGAGGTGGTAGACAGCATAAAAAGATTTTTCACAGATATTAAAAAAATTACAGGCGATAATAAAGAAATAATTGATGATTTGAAAGCAATAGGCAGGACAAACAAAATAATTTACGAAATCAAGGGATTTGAGCAGATAAAAATCAACTTGGTTTCTGATGCAGATAATATTCGTAACAATATAAATAATTTAATGGAAGAAATTGGTATTCTAAGAGCTAATATGGAAGATATTGCAATCAGCAGAAAGTATAATGAGTGGTTAATTAAGAAAAAAGAATTTGATGCAAAAAAAGATAAGCTGAAGCTAGAGATTTCTGAATTAAGGGAAAAAATTGATTTCAAGGAGCTGGCCAGGATTTATCATTCCAATGAGAAACAAATGGGAATAATAAAGGAGTATCGCGAAAACTTCCATCAGGCTTTTGAAAAAGATGATGGAGAGAGAATTCTGAGCATTATAGATAAAGATAAGGAAGAAATTAAGGAGATTATAGATAAAATAATTAAGACCAGGAAAGGAATCACTGAATATGATGCGGGCGCAGACGCTGTTTTGGAAAGAGAAAATAAAATAAGAGAAATTGAAGATAAAATTAGAGAGTTAACAAATGAGAAATTAAAAATAGAAAAAAAAATCCAGAAAACTGAGGAGAAGATAAAAGATGCAAAAAGTATTTTGAAGCAGGAGACTATTCATCTTAATCTGGAATTAGTGTAGGACGCCCGCACCATGACAAGAAACTGAATTTCAAATCCTAAGCGCATTTTAATATGCAAAAATAGGAATATTTATAAATAGTATATACTGAGTATATACATGAAAAATGAAGAGCATCTTATTAGAATGGCAAAATTATTTGGGAATGGAGCGCATGTGTTTGTCCCCAAGGGATGGATTGGAGAACAAATAGTCTTAATAAGAGAAAAGAAAAGCTTAAAAGAAAAAATCCTTTCTGTCTTAGATCCTTATTTAGAATTTATTGTTGGAATATATATTTATGGTTCGTATGCAAGAAATGAGCAGACTAAAGATTCGGATATAGATTTATTTGTATTAAGCAATAAAAAAATAAAAATTAAAGCAGAAGGTTTCGAAATTTTGTGCTTAAGACAGGAAGAAATAGAAAAAGCAATCAAACTTGAGCCTGTGCTTATGCATTCTATATTATCAGAAGCCAAGCCTATAATTAATTCTAAATTGCTTGATGAACTAAAGATTAGGTATAAATCTAAATTGAATGATTTTAAAGAATTTTTAAAAGATTGCAAAAGAATAATAACTATAAATGAAGAATTTCTTGAACTAGAGAAAGGGGAATATATATCTGGAAATGCAATAATTTATTCTCTTATACTTAGACTTAGGGGAATATTTATTATAAAATCTCTTTTAAGAGGGCAAATATATTCTCACAAATTTTTTAAAAATTGGATTAAAAATAAATTACCTCAGATTGATTTTGATTCTATTTATGAAGCTTATAGAAATTCCAAGAATGAGCAAGTATTTAAGCAAAAAATAAGAATAGATGATATTAAATTATTATTAAATTATTTAAAAAATGAGGTCTTTATGTTAAATGGTTAAGAGAAAAAAAAGACTCAGAAAAGGAATAGAATCTTTAGAAGGGCAGAAGAAGATTCATGAAGAAAAAAGAAGGCGGGCTGAGGAACTTGGCGAAGAAGAGTTAGTAAGGTATTATGATAAAGAAATAGAAAAGTTTGAAAGAGAGAAATATAAGAAAAAGAGCAGATTATAGATAATTCTATATTTTAACTGTATTTCAGCGCCCGCAACTCGCAAAGTCACTAATGTTTTTGTTTGATGTTTCTTGTTTCGTGACTTTATTCGCTAGGAATGCGAACCATGGTTCGATTCATATGAGAAAATGTGGCTTTCACCCGCAAAGCGCCCGCACCAGGAATCGAAATAAAAACCACCAGCGGGTTTTTATGAATCCTGCAACCATTCGATTCATGGAATAAATGGGATTTACAATCCCATACACGCCCGCACCAGGAATCGAACCTGGAGGCCCCGAAGGGCCCAGCTCTCCAAGCTGGTGCAATACCATTATGCGATGCGGGCACTGCTTGGAATAGAAATTTTTGTTTTTAAAGATTTAGATTTGATTATAGTCTATGATAACCTTCCGACCTTATAACTTATCTCCTGACTTTTTGTTACCCAAAAAACAAACTTTTTTCTTTCCTTAACACCATGTAATTCAGAACCCCACCTATCTCCAAATCTTTTTTCTAACAGCCGCTGATATTCTAAATCAATACGGATAGTTAAATGATCATCGGTAATTTTTTCTATTTTATAATTATAGTTATAGAATAAAAACTGTCCAATACCTGTTCCAATTTCCTCCATAATTTCCCTTTCTATATTTCTTCTAATATGCTCTTCGATATGATAATTTTTTCTATCTTCTGGTATATTTTTCAGGTCATCGATTCTATAATGTTTTACATCTGCCATTACATCAAATTATAAAGAACAACTTTATTTATCTTTTCGATAGTTACATCTATTTCCATCAAGTTTTCTGCAAATTTTTTAATATGTCTATTGCTGGATGACATACAATCCCTGCTCATATCCTTTAATACAGGCCTTTTGTTTATTACATTTACTGCATACTGCTTGTCATTTTTATAGAATGCATCCATGCATAAATTATAGTTTTCATGAATTGCATTAAATGTTTTAATGACTTGTTCTGGAATAGCCAGCGATGGATTTTCTTTTTTTATCTCTGCTATCTTACAAAGATTGTCTACAATATATTCCAGATTAAACACAAGCCACCAATTATTGAATATACTTATTGAATCTTTTTTCAGATTTATGAGGAATGACGGGTTATTCATGCCTTTAAAGAAAATCCGTGTTAATAATGCTGTAAATATGTCAACGTCATTTTCAATTTCCCTGATTTCTGCAAGAGACTCTTCAGAAGGTTTATCTGATAAAAGAAAATTTCTTACTTCATCAAAAAGGCTTTGAGTGCTGTGCTCTATTCTTCTTACATGATTATCAACATTTATCTCCTCTAATCTAAAAAAATCCTTTGCACGTATTTTGTCATCTGTTTCTTCAACTATTTCAAAATTAGTAACCCCCTTTAGTAATTGCTTGACTAACTTTTTTTTCTCTTTTGTAATTTTTATGTCAAATATATTATAATCTTGAATGTATGCGCCAAAAAGCTCTCTCTTAATTTCTTCTATATTCTTGTGTGAAAAATCAAAATTTTTTGTTTTTATGCTGTCTTTTTTTACTGAAGGAGATATTGTCAGTTCGCCTGTTGTCTGCTGAATCACTGTAAGATAATCGCCTTTGTCAAGCTCTGATTTTTTAATCCATTCTTTTGGCAGAGCAATAGCATAACTTGAATTCCCCAAACGTATAATCTTTCTTGCAAGCATCTTGAAAATCTATTAATTTATATATACTTAAACTTTTATATTATTTTGTATATACTTTATATATTATATTAGTGTTAAAAATATAAATCAATATCTCTTTCCGTTATTACAGCAGGGACTAAGGGAGTATTCCTTGCTGCTTTATGCTCTGAAAGCATTCTAGCGAGGAAGATGGTATTAAGAATTGGAGATATAATGACGAGAAATTTTGTTTCTGTAAAGCCAGACGCGTCTTTAAAGATATGCATCAGGGAGATGATAAAAGGGCGAGTAGGCAGTGTTATTGTCAAGGAAAAAGACAAGCTTGCAGGCATTTTGACACAAGGGGATGTTGTAAGAGCATTATACAACAATAATAAAATTTCGTTAACAGGCACAAAAGCAGGGGAGATTTGCACAAAACGAGTTGTTACAATAAAGCCAGATGATGATATTGCAGCTGCAATCAATAAGATGAAAAGAGGGCATAAAAGACTGCCTGTTGTCATGAACGGAAAGCTTGTCGGCTTGATAACAATAAAGGATGTTTTAAGAATTCATCCAGATGTATTTACAGATGTGACTGATTTGATTAAGATAAAGGAAGAAAGCGAGAAGATGAAGAAGTTTTCAGCAACATACAGGGGAGAAGGCATGTGCGAGGACTGCGGGAATTACAAGCCGCTTATCAGATTGCATGGACGATTGATGTGCGAGGATTGTTCTGATATTTAAAAGTCACTTTTCTTAGGCAGATATGAACCTGCTCTAAGAACTTTTTTGGCGTCATATATTCTTCAATACCTTCAAAATCTCTATCATAGGAAATTAGAAATTTTTCATTTATTTCATTCCTTAGGATGATAATACATGTATTAATAACATATCTTCTTACTTTTCTAGCTAATGTTAATGAATGGAATTTTTCAAAATATCGAGTTAACTCTTCAATAACTTTTTCAGAAGTAATAGCTTCTATTTCTCCTCTGTTGAGAAGTTCAATGATTTGAGCACTATTTGAGTCTGGAAATTCAAAAGCATATATGAAGACATTAGTATCCAAGAATACTCTAGTCCTCATTTTCTAATTTTTCTAGATCTTTTGCTAACTGTTCTTGACTTACTTTTCTGCTTGGAAATGCTCGTATTTCTTTCCATTGATGTTCTCGTCCAAGCATGCCAAGCTCAAGAAAGTAGTGAATCAAAGCAGCTCGAATTGCTTCTGATTTAGTGCTAAACAAACCATTCTTTACAAGCTCTTCTAAAAGTCGCGCTTCTACACCTTTAAATCTTAAGGTTAGTGCGGTTTCTTTATTTTTTTGTTCCATATTATAGCATATTAATAGCATATTTATATATTTTTCGGTGATTTTGGCTAAAAGAAGACGCTCTGATATTTAAACTCTTAATATTGGAGTTCCTTCAACTCTATAATATGTAGACTCGCCAGATAAAACAAAATGTATACTCACTATACTTGTTTTCATATTTACTAATCCATCGTAACCTATGGTAGATAATTGCTCTTTTAGCTGTTTATTTCTATCAACCTTGTCTGAAATAAAAAATAATGCCTCTGCAAATCTGTATTGTTTTTCAGAATCTCTTGAATTTAATTCTGCTAATGAGCCATGATATAAAACAATATCTTCAATTTTTTTGTCTGTCATGTTCTTATTATGGATTATTTTATATTAACTATTTAAATCTTACGCCCCTTTTTAAGGGTAACGAAAGATTTAAATAGTTTATAGGCATTAGTTTTATAAAGCTTTCGGCTAAACAGCTAGATTTAAATAATCTTAATAAAATAAACTCGTTAAACTCATCTTAAAATGGCTTTCATAAAACGATGCCCTGAATGCAACAGCATAAATCTTGTATATGACGAGCAGCGCGGGGAGATTATATGTCATGACTGCGGATTGCTTGTTGAGGAAAAGATGATTGATCCAGGGCA
>JACPGZ010000027.1 GCA_016188895.1 Candidatus Pacearchaeota archaeon | reverse complement strand
AATCACTCTAAAACCTCTAAATGCCTTTATGACATTGTCATTAATGTCTAAATTTAAAGTAGATGCTCTTAATGCCCCATAAACTCTGAACACAGCATCATTTATATCAAGAAGTTGAGCAGCATTTCTGAATCCTGAAAATAATCTAGCAACAGAATCGTTAATGTTAGCAGTTTGAGCTACATTTCTAAATCCTGCAAGTATCCTGAACACTGTATCATTGATGTCAACAATCTGGCTAATTGCTCTTGGAATTGATATGAATCTGGCAATTGCGTCATTGATGTCTGTTACTTGTACAATATTTCTTAATCCAACAAATACTTTGAAAGTTGTATCGCTGATATCTGTTACTTGTACAATATTTCTTAGTCCCGCAATTATTCTGAATACAGCGTCATTTACATCAGCTAATTGGGATATGCCTCTCAATGCTTTAAATACTCTAAACACAGCGTCATTGATGTCAGCTAATTGAGCTATTACTCTCAGCACATATATCGCTTTTGTAAATGCATCATTTACATCAATTAGCTGGCTGCTGATTCTTAAAAACCCGCCTGCCTTTCCTCCTAATGAAGACAAGGATAAAATATTCGCAATATTTCTTTTAAAAACCTGTATTGTTAAATTAAATTGGTAAATTCCAGAGGTATTTGTATTGCCAGCAGAGTCAGTGGCATTAACCTTCCAATAATAAAACCTGCCTAATGTTAGGTTATATAATTCAGTTATCTCAGAAGCTGCAAGGCTTCTGTTCCATATTACTAATTCGTCTAGTGTTCCGTTGAAAAATCTAGAAGTGCCGCTGCTATTTGACCCAACATACAAATCAAGAGTATTGCCAACAGGTCCAGAAGTCATAATTGGAGTAGAATTTACAACAACACCATTAATATACATTGTCATAATGCTATTAGTCCTATTAACTGTAACAGCTAAATGGCACCATATATTTCCTGCCCTGCAATTATTTGTTCCGCTATCACCCCTGTAATTATCAGTGCCATTGGCGACTACTGCAGAAAATCCAGTTGCAGCAACGCTTGATATTAATACACGATACCCGCTTCCTGTTGTTGCAGCAGTGCCTGGATGCTTTGCAATTATATCCTGCGTGCCTCCTGACCTGGAATAAAACCAAAAAGCATAAGTAAAGCTCTCGCTGCTTAAATTAATGCTCTGCGAATTCGTTATCTTCATACTATCATTAACTCCATCATATTCAAAAGCTCCTGCAAAAAACCCTGTTTCATTAAAACTAGGACAAGCAGAACCTGTGCATGTTGCATTATTTCCGAAATCCCTTGCAAATGTGGCATTTTCTCCATAACTGCTTAAATTGTCAAAGTGAAGCAGCAAGACAATATCATTACCATTTACAGTTGGAACCGCTGTAAAATTATATGTATATGTTCCATTTGCTTGGCTCTTTCTATGATAAACAAGATAATCTCCGACTTCGTTGCCTAAATTTGTTGAGGTATTTGAAGCCCATACAAATATTTCATTACTATTGCTATCATCCTGAACACTCCAGTTTAATATTGCATCGGGAATTGATTCAATGCTGTTATTTGCAGGAGAGTTTATAGTAATTACAGGATAAATATCACTAAATGTGAATAATAAGTCCCTGTTAGTGCTTATGTTCCAGGATTGAGATAAATTTTGCGATCCATCTACTAGAGTGGCATTAAATGTATAATTATTCTGGTCTGAAAATACAGTTGCATTTCTCCAATATGAAAGAACTGTCTGCCTCGCAATTCTTCCATTGCTTCCTGTCAATTGCGAGAAAGCAATGCTTTTAGAAACATTGTATCCTGTAATATTTGTATTGCCTGCAAAACTGCCATTTGGATAATTTGCAAGAGCATCCACATACCAATGGACATTTAGCCGGGCTGTTGAGCCAGATGCAAAACCTATTTTGTTGTTTGCAAGGGTAACGTTTGTAAAGTTTAGTATGCCTGAAGAGGTGGCACCGAATTGAGTGTCGTTTGATGATGGGTGAGAGGCATTAATTCTACCATTATAAAATGTTGCATTATTATTAGTATTACCAAATAAAATCCCATGAGAACTTACATAAGAAGCAACTATAGAAAAATTAGACAAGGTATTATTATTACCTCCATTAAGTTGAATACCATTTCCACCAGTAATTATTAGAGTGTTATTATTAAATTTATTATTATTTCCATCAAAAACAAAACCAGTTCCATTGGAATAAATATTATTATCTATTATAATATTTGAACTTGATCCACCAAATTGTATGGATGGGGAGTTAAGACCTGATGTATTAATTATATTTCCTGATACAAACTGATTTCCTCCAACTTCCCAAAATATACCAGATGCACCGGTTCCTGATATGGAAATATTATTGTTAGATATATTATTAAAAGAGCCATCCTCTTCAATGATTATTCCATAACTGGAAGTAGTATTAGTTCTTATTGTATTGTTATAAATAGTTGCATTATTTACATTAATAAAATAAATAGCATGTTTTACACTGCCACTATTATTTCCTTCTTCTATTCTGAGATTCTTAAGTGTTGTTTTATTATATCCAGTTACGTAAATACCATATTGGCCGCCCGTTCCATTTATTCCATAGGTAATTTTTGAGATATTTCCATCCAATGTTATGTTGTTTGCAGTTATTGTGAAGCATGTTCCATTAGAGGAGACATTTTGTGTTAGATAATATACTGTATTTGCCTGTCCAAGTATTTGACACGAATTAATATTTGGGCTAACTAAAAATGTAAAAACAAGGTCTCTATTAGTTGTCATGTTCCAACTTTGAGTTAAATTTTCAGCTCCATTTGGAGAGGTCGCATTAACAGTGTAATTGGAATAGTATGTATAATTTGTTCCGCTTGTCTCATTTCTTTTGTATTCAAGCAATGTTTGTCTTGTTATCCTGCCATTTGCTCCTGTTAATTGCGAAAACTGATATAGATTATTTACATTCCATGAAGAGATATTTGCATTGCTTGCAACAGAACCATTTGTGTAATTTGCAAATGCATCTAAATACCAATGTAAATTCAATGTCCCATTCCCTCCTGTATTCCAAGATACATTCAAAACACTTGATTTTCCTGTTACATTTGTAAGATTCCATTCTCCGCCATCAATTAATCTGCCTACTGAAAAATCAAATGCATTAGTTGAATTTAAATAACTATCAACAATTGTAAAATTATGGGCTTCTTTAATTGTATTTGAAAGAGATGTTGCATTTGAACCTGAGCCATTGGTTAAGATATAAATATTTCTTATTGTATTATTTGTTGAAGAACCTGTAAATAGTAATCCGGGAGAATTTATGTTTAACATATTAATAATATTTCCAGTATAAGTATTATTATTTGAGCCTGATATTCGTATACCAACTGAACTTGAAGCTCTTGCAAGAATAAAATTATTTTCTATGATATTATATTTGTTTCCAGCTCCAGTAACACGAATGCCATCAGTTGTTCCGCCTGTTAAAGTAATATTATTGCTTGAAATATTATTTGTGATAGAATTAGTATCTATTATAATTCCATGACCACTTGTTGAAGCTGTTGTAATATTATTATTAAAGATTATGTTGTTGGAATCTGTAGAAACAAGATTTATTCCTATACCAAGATCTGATGTAACATTATTAGAAGTAATATTATTATAATGTGAATTAGAAAGAAAAATTCCGTCTGCATTAGTGCTTTTTTCATAGATATTATTGGAATAAATTATACTTGAATTTGTTCCTGCTGATAAAAATATCCCCTCATTTTGTATATCTGATGAAAGTCCAATTGTGAGATTATTTTTTGTTATATTTAAATTTAAAATACCTATTGAATAAAATCCATTTCCATTAGTGCTATCACCTTCTGTCAATAAATCATTAGATATAATAGAAACATTATGAGAATTGCTATTTAATAATATCCCATAAGAAGCTAATGGAACTGGACACTCTCCCTCGCATTCCACTGCTCCTGTTCTATATCTTAAAATATTGCCTTCTATTCTACTATTTGGGCTTTGAGTCAAAACTATTATGTGAGAAGAATTTCCTCTTGTTGTAACTGAATTATTGAATAATGTCCCGTTTCTTGCTCTTAAAAAATATACTGCATAACTATCTGAAACAGGAAAAGAGGATAGATTTATATCTTTAAAGTTTTTTATAAAAGTATTATTTGCTTGAAAGATATATATTCCATAAAAACCTGATGATCCACCTGTATTATAGTTGATAACAGAATTATTTCCATTAAAAGTAATGTTGTCCGCTGTAATTGTAAAGCATGTTCCACTTGATGATACATCTTGTATTAATGTATACACAGAATTAGCAACTCCCAAAGTCCCGCAAGCTGATACATCAGGGTCAATAAATCCTGAAAATCCTGTTCTGTTAATTGTGAAATTAAATGAATTTTGTTGATATTTTGGCAGTTCAAATGATATTTTTACTGCAAATGGAATTGATGTATTGATAGATAAAGGAACTGATGTAAAATTGCTATAGCTTCTTCTTGCAAACTGGATAATGGTTTCTGTTGTATTTATTATTGTTATGTTATTTCCATCTCCATTAGTTATATTTATTGCTTGACGAGTTCTATTAATAAAAGTTTCATTATACAAGACAGAAATATTAGAAAAATTAATAACAATATTCCTGAGCGTAAAATTCTTAAAGCTGAAATTCAGGTTAGGAACAGATATTACTGGCTTAATATTATTCAGATTTTCAACATCAAATACAGCTTCGCAATTTTTCCATCCATCGTCTATGACATCGGGCTTCCATTCGCATGATATTTCTTTTTTTACTGAAATGATAATGTTTGAATAATTTGCATATTTATGTCCATAATATGCTATCTCGCTATTTGCCGTAATTGACGGAATAAATTGAGATTCTGTAACTGATTGCGATCTTATAGAGGATATAATTAAAATAAATAATACTGCTGTTCCTATTGCCGAGACAATTGTTATCCTTGCACGCCTATCCATTTTCCCTCCGATGCCCGTTCTTTATGCCTCGCGACGCCCTATGCGTAATGGGCATGGAATGGGCTTTTAGATAATGCAATTTACAATTTCCAATCTTTCTAACATCAATAACCCCGGAACTTTCCAATCGAACTAGAGCGATATTTGCTGTAATTCTAGAAACATTAGTCAAATCAGCTATCTCCTGAATGGTTAATCCACGAGTATCTTTTTTCAAGAGCTCTTTTATCTTTTTAACAAGTTGTTCTTGCTTTCCCATATATCCTCTTTTCTATATATTAGTGATTATCACTAGTATATAGATTAATAAAGTCATATATTTAAATATTATCTTTCAGAAGAGTTTTTACAGGCGATGCGAAAATTTATATAGATGGTTATAAAGAAAATTATAAATACTAAAACACACTATAAATAACATGAAAAAAACACTAAAAACACTGCTGTATGGCTCAATCTTTGCACTGGCAAGTTTACTGCCATATAAAGTGCATGCGGCAGAGCAGTTTATTCGGGGAGATACAAATCAAGATGAAATAGTAGATATATCAGACTCAATAAATACCTTAGAGTATCTATTCCTTGGAAAAGAAAAGCCAGAATGTATGGATGCAGCTGATGTTGATGATTCAGGGATAATAGACACAACAGATGCTGTTTATACCTTAGAGCATTTATTCTTAGGCGGACAAAAACCGCCAGCACCATTCCCAAATACGGGATATGATGTTACGAGAGACGGGCTAGATTGCAAGGGACAGGGAGATTTGGAAGCAAGAATAATTATGCAGAGAGATATTCCGCTTGTGATAACGGAGAGCGGAACTCCTGAAAGGCCATTGGTTTATGTGTTGGGCGAGGATGTTATTGCTGAAGGTACTGCGATAGAAATTAGAGAAGTAAGTAAGATTAACTTCTATGGCAATTTTCATAGTATATCTTATGGAGATATTGATGAGGGCAATGGAGTTTTTATTAAAGATGCTAATAATATTAACATAAAAGATTTAAAAATTTCAGATAGAGGTAAAGACCATGGTAGTGGGATTCGGCTACAAAACTCACATTTTATTAATATGGAAAATAATATTATTACTACATTTGGCGAAGAAAATATTGGTATAAATTCTTATCTTAGCAACAATATTCACGTTTTAGATAATATAATTAAGACAGCAAATGTTTTATCATACGGTATGGAATTTGAAAATTCAAACGATTTAATGATTTATAAAAATTCTATATCTAATTCTGGAAGTACTTCAGATGCAATTATTATAGAAAGATCTAAGAATAGCAGGATAACAAATAATATAATTAACAACGTAGGTATATATTCTCCCGGACTTATTTTAATTGAAGTTACAGATTCTTATATTGTTGGTAATGATATCCGTTCTGTAGAAACTGGTTTAGGAATAGGTTTATCATCAAATCTAGTTTTAGAAGATAATAATATTGAAACTATAGGTGAGTTCGGAGATGGCATATTTTTTGAAAATTCCAATAAGAATATTAATTTTTATGGTAGCTTTATAAAAACTAGAAACATAAATTCGCATGGAATAAGAGTTTTAAAAGAAAACAACAACATCAATTTTTTAAATTCTGAGATCTTAGTTGATAAATTATCTTCCTACTATATTAAATTTGATGATGATTCTGGTGGTTTATTGAATTTTATAGATACAAAATTTGACATAAATAGGATATATTTAGAACCAGAATCAAAAGGCATTGTAAGAACTTACCAGTATTTTAATGCAAGAATAACAGATATAACAAACAATCCATTGGAAAGAGTTTTTGTTGAGGGATACGATACTAATAACAATCCAATTTTTTCTGAGTATACTAATCAAGACGGCAGAATTTTGAGGCGGGAGCTTCTTTCCTATACTCAAGACAAAGATGGCATAAAACAAGCATATCCCTATACAATTAAAGTTTCAAAACCAGGCTATCAAACAAAGAATGACATATTTGATTTAACTGGAAATGTAGACTTGAGATATGTTCTTGAACCCGCGAGCAATTAATCTGATTTTTAGGAATCTTATTTTTAAGCTAATAAAACCAAAATTTAAAGGAAAACTTTAATAATGCAAGTAATATTATATTAAAATGATTCAAGAAGAGGTGAGTGCTGTTGAGGCGCGGCAAGTTAAAGATCTCATTTTAAGGATTAGGAGAGAAATATCAAGGATATTTGTGGGACAGGAAGGGATAATCAATGCATTGATACGAGGAGTTTTATGCAATGGGCACATACTTCTGGAAGGAGTTCCTGGAATAGCAAAGACACTTGCTGTAAGAGCTCTTGGAGCTGCGAGCGGATGCAATGTGAAGCGAGTGCAGTTTACAGTTGATTTATTGCCTACTGATATTATTGGATTGACAACATATATTCCTAACAAAGGATTTGAGGTAATAAAAGGCCCGATATTTTCAAATTTCCTTATTGCAGATGAAATAAACAGGAGTCCGCCAAAAGTGCAATCAGCCCTATTGGAAGCAATGCAGGAGAGGATTGTTACAATAGGAAAAGAAAATTATCCATTAAGCGCACCTTTTTTTGTCATGGCTACACAAAATCCTTTAGAAGTGTCAGGAGTGTATTTTCTTCCAGAGGCAGAGCTTGACAGGTTTTTGTTCAAGCTTAATGTTACATATCCGAGCATTGAGGATGAAATAAAAATCTTGAAGACAAACATTAATTTAAGGGATTTTGAGGAATTTAATATTAAAGCAGTAACATCGCCAAAAGAGATTGTTGCAATGCAAGATATTGTAAAAAAGATTTATGTTGCTCCAGAAGTAGAGAAATATATTGTAAGAATTGTTCATATGACAAGAAAAAAGGAAGGATTTGAGCATGCGAAATTTGTTGAATGGGGAGGATCTCCAAGGGCATCAATCGGAATTTATATTGCAGCCAAGGCAGAAGCACTCATGCAAGGAAGAAAATTTGTAACTCCAGATGATGTTAAGAAGATTGCTTTTGATGTGCTAAGGCACAGGATTATTCTGACATATGCCGCACAGGTTGAGGGAATAAATTCAGACTTCATAATAAAAGAAATTTTAAACAAGGTGCCTGTGCCGTAAGAAATGGGAAATCTTAACATTAATCCTGCAGATGCAATCAGCGAGTTAGAGGCTGCTTTGCACCGCTTTATGATAAAGAGAGTGCTGTACAGAATTCTTTTCAGGGGAAAGGGGCTTGAATTTGATGGATACAGAGATTATTCTCCTGACGAGGACGCAGAAGATATTGACTGGGTGGCAAGTTTGCGGGCGCAGAAGATTCTTGCAAGAAAATATATAGAAGAAAGAGATTTACATATATTTTTTGTTATTGATGTTAGCGATGATATGGTTTTTGGCTCAACAGATAAGCTGAAATGCGAGTATGCAGCTGAAATGGTTCTTGCTTTGTCTCATCTTATCATGAATAATGGGGATAATGTAGGGTTTGTTCTTTTTAGTGATGGCATTAAAAGATTTATCCCTCCAAAAAATGGAAGAAATCATTTTTTCCTTCTTATTGATTCATTGAGAAAGGGAGAGATTTATGGTGGGCCATCGCATGTTGCAAAAACACTAAATCAATTACTTAACGAATTGCCTTCAAATACAAATGCTGTTTTTGTTGTTTCTGATTTTTTTAATGTTGGAAAAGAACATGAGCACAGCATTAATTTATTTTCAGCTCGTTTTGAAACAATAGGGATGATGGTAAGAGATTTCAGGGATGAGAGCCTTGAGGGGCTGAAAAATGAGCTTTATTTAGAAGATCCTGAGACAGGGAAGCAGATTATAGTTGACCCAAAACTTGTAAGGTATAATTACAGAAGCTATACACTTCATCAGGAAAAGATGGTAGAGAATTTTTTTAAGAATAGCGGGGCTGATTTTATCAAGTTTTTGACAAATGCGAAATTTGCACCAAGATTTGCCGCTTTTCTAAAGGAAAGAGTGCTTAGAAAAGCCTATATTGTTCCAAGAGGTTAGAATGCTAGAAATACAAAATTTAGCTTATCTTAATTTATTTTTTTTGATTCCAGTTGTTATTCTTATTCATGTAATAAGCCTGAAAATTGGAAGAAAAAGGGCATTAAGATTTGCTAATATTGAAGCTATAGAGAGAGTAAAGGGTTTTCAATTATTCTCAAAGAATCTGACATCACTTTATATTTTCATATTTGCATTGATTCTTTTTATATTAGCTGCTGCAGGCACACGCTATTCTTTTGAGAGGCAAGCGCCATCATTTTCATTTGTTATAGCAATTGATAATTCTTTAAGCATGAGTGCAAGGGATATATTGCCAAGCAGACTGCGAGCTGCAAAAGATTCTGCAAAGTTATTTATTGATGCAATGCCTTTTGGAACAGAATTTGGGATTGTTAGCTTTTCAGGAACGGCAAAGGTTGAGCATGAGATTACGCAGGATAAGCAATCCCTGAAAAGAGCAGTTGATTTAATTGGCTCTGGAGAGGTTGGGGGAACAAATATTCTTGATGCTGTTGAAAAATCACGCCAAATGTTTAAAAAAAATGAGCCAAGGGCAATTATCCTGTTGAGTGACGGGCAGATTAATGTAGAAAGCGTGATAAGAATTATAGAATATGCAAAGCAATACAATATTTTGATAAGCAGTGTTGGAATTGGCACAAAAGAAGGCGGGCAGGCTGAATTTTTTATATCAAAGCTTGATGAGGATTCTTTAAAGGCAATTGCTTATAATACCGGCGGGAACTATTATACAGCTGAAACAATAGATTCTCTAAACCAAGCTTTTAATGATATATCATTAAATACAAGAAAAACAGTCTACATAGAGCTAAGGGATTATTTAATATTTGCAGCTTTGTTTTTGTTAGTTGTGTGGTGGTTTCTGATAAACACGAGATTGAGGGGAATACCTTAAGATGAAAAAACAAAAGAAGAGTTAAAAAGCACTTTGTTTAATATTATTGTTGCTTTTGTTGCTGTGATGCTTGCTGTTTTGGTTATTGTTATTGTTGCGATGTGGAGGAAGAGGAAAGAGGAACAGGGAAACGAAAGGTTTAAATATCGTTAATTATACTTAATAATTATCATAAAATACGATTTATAATATGATAAAGGAAATAATTCGAGAATATTGGCGAACAGAACCTTTGAGAGTTATAGTCAGGGATATACTGCTAGATACGCAGACTGATTTAGTAAATGACGTAGTTGGAGTTAGAAGGTCTGGAAAAACATCCCTCATGTTTGTTACAATAAATAAACTAATAAGCAAATTTGGAAAAGAAGCAACCATTTATATTAATTTTGAGAATAGGAAATTGCTCCCTTTAAAGCAAGAATATTTGTTTTTAGATGAAGTTCAAAGAGTAAATGAATGGGAGAAGTATATAAGAAGCATATATGATGAATATAAAGGAAAGATAAAGATCTTTGTATCAGGTTCCAGTGCAAATTTATTAAGCAAAGATTATGGAAAGTTATTAACCGGGAGGCATTTAACATCAAAAGTATACCCATTAAGTTTCAGGGAATTTTTTAAGTTTAAGAAAATAAGTTCTGGGATCAATAAGTTTAAAGTTAAAGCATTATTAAATGAATATTTGAGATATGGAGGATTTCCCGAAGTTGTTTTGTCTAATGAAAAAGAAGCAATTTTAGGTCAGTTATTTAATGATATACTCTCTAGAGATGTTTTAGGTAGGGCAGAAATAAGGAAAGAACAGATAGTAGAAGAATTTGCATATTATTTATCAAGTAATATTTCCAATACTCTTAGTTTTAATAAAATGTCTAAATATTTTGGATCAAGAGGGATAAAAGTATCTGTTCAAACTTTGGAGAATTATTTTTACTTTATGAAGGATTCATTTTTTTTCTTTGATAATTTGATATTTTCTTATAAGGTAAAGGATCAGCTTCAATATTCAAGAAAAATTTATTGTATTGATACTGGAATTGCAAATCTTATCGGATTTAAATTTAGTGAAGATAAAAGTAAGTTTTATGAAAATGCGGTTGCTATAGAACTTCTTAGAAGGAGCTCAATACAAACAAAAGTATTTTATTGGCATGATCAGCAACAAAGAGAGGTTGATTTTGTTGTTAAAGAAGGATTGAAAGTGAAACAATTAATTCAGGTGTGTTATGATATTGATAATTATGACACTAAAAAAAGAGAGATTAGGGCATTGACAAAGGCAAGCAAAGAGCTGAGATGCAGTAATCTTTTGGTTATTACAGAGGATAAAGAAGGCGAGGAGAAAATTGACCGTGTAAAGATAAAGTTTATTCCTTTATGGAGATGGCTTCTCGAGAAGCGATAAAATTTTAAATTTGATTTTCATTAATAACTTATGAGAAAAAAGAGAGATAGAAGATAGAATAACTATTCCATAAACGAGGCAAGTATCTCCTTGTAGAATTCAAGCAATCTTGTCTGGCATAATGCTTTTTTCTCCTTGCTTAATTGCTTGTATAAAATACGAGCTGCATTATAATATTGAT
>JACPGZ010000026.1 GCA_016188895.1 Candidatus Pacearchaeota archaeon | reverse complement strand
TAGAATGAAACAGGGAAGAATATATTGATGCAATGGGCGAGACAATCAGGAAGTTTTCGTGTATATTTTTCTGTTGAAAATGGGACTGGCGCTCTTGCTACCAATATAAATTCTGGAAGTTTTACCGCATCCGTTGTGGATCCGACTGATACATTTTTAACACGTTCTGTGGTAACGGAGACAATAAAGCCAGGTCTTTATAGATTTGACGTGACATCTTCTTTTCTCGTTAATTATGGTACCGGAAGTTATGGTGTTGTTATTGAGGTAAGCTCATCTTCTCCATCGGTTATTGCGTCGTCTGGCGATATTTTGAGAATTTTTAAGAGCGATCTTGACAATTTAACAGCAACAGCTACAGTTGACAATGCGGCGATTGCAGATGCTGTTTGGGATGAAGCGGTCACAGGTCATAGTGGTTCCAATACTTTCGGAGAAAAGGTTGCAAAGAAATTGTTAACGTTCTCTAAATGGATTGGATTAAGGTAGATAAAATAATATTGTACAATCATAATTTTGTATTGTATGCTATAGTATTGTTTTATTTGGAGGTTTAATGAAAAGAATATTAAAATTGGAAACAATATTTATTATTTGCACTTCAGTTTCCCTTCTTTGTTTGTTTGTATTATTTGTTTTCCTGTTTAAAGATGCAGAAAATTTGCGTCATGAAATTTCCAAAACACAAACAGATGTTATAAATAACAGTGTTGAATTATACAAAACAAACGAAAACGTATCCATAATAAATGCATCAATTGATCCGGAAAACAAAAGATGGGCAAGAATAAAACAGGTTAGAAAAATAATTTCTGACGTGGCAAAAGAAAGAGGAAATAATGCTTTGACAATAAAAGATATAACCAATATTGCTTCCTTCGTTGTTGACTATTCAGAAGAATATGATGTTCCTGTTTCGTTGATTCTCTCTATAATGACCGCAGAATCCAATTTTAAAATAAAAGCCGTTTCAAGCTCTGGGGCAAAAGGACTTATGCAAATTCTTCCTACCACGGCAACAGAAATAGCAAACGATATTGGCAATAAATATTATAATCTTTTTAAAGTGAAAGATAATATTCAAATGGGGATATGGTATATTTGGAAGATGTTAAATTATTTTAAGGGAGATCTCGAATTGGCAGTAAAGGCATATAATTGTGGTCCTGTTTGTGTTGAGAGAGTTCTTTCTGGCGAATATGATGGCTATCCGAACGAAACTATAAATTATTATCAGGTTGTTTTTGAATGGAAAACTCGATATGAGAATCTAGGGGTGGATTAATGTTTGATAAAATTTTTAACAGATTTGAACAGAGAATAAAAGAATTTGAAAACCACGTTGGTAAACGAATTGAATCTGAAATAGATAACGCTGTTCGCCTGATTAAAGGAGAAATAAAGCAAGAATCTTTAAACGTAATTGAAAACATAGATGAACAAGAAAAACAATGGGATTGTCTGATTAGTGTAACAAAAGAAAACAACAAAGATCTTGAAAAAAAGATTATAGACGTAGACAGCAGCTTAAAAGAACTAAAAAACAATTATGAAAGCATTATGGATAAGGTAGACAAAGCCGGTGAGTTGCTTTTGTCATATGAAAGCTTTTACGAGTCTACATTGGTAGAATTAGATGAAGTGTTTAAGTTTGTTGAAATGCTAAATAAACGGCCAATACTTTCAACAGATCCTGATTTTGCAAATTTCAGCAGAGCAATTCAATTGATGGGCGGTGCCATTTCTAAATACCAATCATTGAGTGAAAAGATTATTCAAAACAGAAAGGAGAATGAGGCAAAGGAAGAGGAAAGAGAGATTGAAAAAGGAAAATAGTGACAATAAAAGTAAGAATTATTTTGATCTAAAAACAGAAAAGAATATAATAAAATTTCAAAAAGAAAAGAAAATAGAAAAACGAAAAATTATATTTGATAATTTAATTCGTCCTTCTTTTGAAAAGCTTATTGAAAACATAATTTTTGTATATAAGTTTAAATCTTTAGAAAGCATTGATGTCTTAAAGAACGATTGTCTTTCATATCTGTTTGAAAAGCTATATATGTTTGACGCAAAGAAAGGCCATAGAGCTTTTTCGTATTTCAATGTAATTGCTAAAAACTGGTTTCTTCAGGAAGTCAAATTAAATAATAAAAAAATAAAATATGAAATTCCGATTAGTAAAGAATTATTGGAAAATCCCGAGAATGCGAATAATTTTATAATACAATCATTTGAAAATGATATAACGAATTATGAGTTTTTGGAAAATTTGAAGACGGAAATGAAAAGTTGGCTTTTGAAGGTAAAAAACGAGCAAGAACAGAAGGTTTTGAATGCTATTATTATGTTGTTTGAAAATCCTGATTTGCAATTGTTTAATAAAAAAGCAATATATTTATATTTGCGAGAAATTGTGGGGATGAACGGTAAACAAATAGCTAGTAGTCTTATAAAACTAAAGAAGCGTTATATTGTATTTAAAAAGAAATTTTTTAATGAAATAATTTAAGGAAAAATGAACATGTTAGATAAAAAAATAGATCCGGAAGATCTAGAATTGGTTTTGGATACCATGTGGCGTCAATTGACCGAAGATCGGGACGCAATAAATGGGCTTTATGATGATCTGAAGAAGATGACGGTCACAATTCAAGATTATGCAGTGAATGGCCTTACTCTAAGCAAAATCATGGAAATCAAGATAAAACAGACAGGCCAGCTAGTTGAAGTTGTAAGAATGAACCAAAGAAAAAGCAAAGAGAATGATAAGCTTTCAGAAGAAGATAAAGAAGAAGTATTTGAAAGAATAAAAAAAGAATGAAAAAATGTAGTAAATGTAAAATTAAGAAGAATTTATCAGATTTTTATCGATGTAGAAGTTCTAAAGATGGGCATAAAGGTGTTTGTAAGGAATGTGAAAATAAATATTTTCAAAATACCAGAGAGAAACGATTAGAATATAGCAAACAATACTATATAGATAACGGAGAAAAAGCAAAACAGTATTATGAAGACCACAAAGAAGAAATATTGTTATATAAAAAACAATACTATGAGTCACACAAAGAAAAAAAGAAACAATATGCAAAAAAATATCGTGAAATACACAAAGAAGAAATAAAACTAAAGAAGAGACAATATGAAGAAAGCCATAGAGAGCAAATAAACCAACATATACGTTTTAAGCTTGAAAATAATATAAATATTAAAATTGGGCTTTATCTACGAAATAGGTTACGTGATGCTTTAAAGGGAAATTTTAAATCAGGTTCTGCTGTTCGAGATCTTGGTTTCGTTTCCGGCAACGCAATTGAAAATGTAAAGCTCTGGCTTGAGCAGCAACTCTATTTCATCCCCGAAGCAAATGAACGGACAACCTGGGAGAATTATGGTAAATTGTGGCATATTGACCACATTATTCCTCTTTGCAATTTTGATCTTTCCGATCCAAAACAATTGAAAAAAGCATGTCACTGGTTTAATTTACGTCCATTATGGGTCAAAGAAAATTTGTCAAGAAATAATAAAATAGATTTGTTAAAATAAACAATGAGTTTCGAAAGTGCAGATACATCAGAGCTTATTGACAGGTACCGAACATTGATCGTTCACTATTCGGATACCGCTCCAAAATTGGCAAGCATTTTGGAAGAATTTGGTCGTCTTAAAAAAGAACTTCAATTGATTGTTGATGAATTTGTCAAAAGAAAGGTATCAATCGAAGATATTGACAAAGAAATTGCAAGCAAAGCTGGAAAAAAAGAATGAAGAGGCAAACATTAAAACGTGATCTCCTTTTTCCTGAAAGAAATGTCTTCGGTCTTTTGAGAGACTATCAAAGCAATAGTCTGTCTGATTCTGGTTTTCTTCATCGAGCGATTGTTGTTTCTATTGACCAGCTAGGGGGAGCGCTTGAAGATAAACCAAAAAATCCAAAGAATAGCATAAAGGCGAGAATCATTTCCGATGCTTCGCATTCGATGCTGAATAATGATGATTTGCCCGTATTTTGGCCATTATTTCCATTTGATACGTTTCCTTTAAAAGAAGGAGAACATGTATATGTCATCTTTGAAAATGAAAAGAGAGATCATGGATTGTGGCTCACCAGAATTCCTGAACCATTTGATACAGATAACAGAAATTTAGCACTTGGAATAGAGAAATATAAATTAAATCAACCGGACGTAAAAGAAAGACAGGTGCAGGATTTAGAAAAAGATCCCGAACCAGTAAATGTGTCACCAGAATTTACCGTTGAAAAGGTTCCTGTTTTTTCTGCAAGAATCGGAGATCGTGTCATTGAGGGCTCAAATAATACAATAATTGTTCTTGGTAGAGATAGATCGTCTGATAAGAATTCTGGGCAAAAAGACCAGGCAGGAAGCATTGATATTGTTGTTGGACGAAGCACGAAAAATGACATGGATCTAATAAATGATAAAGCAAGAATTTATATTTCGATGAATACGGATGTTGATGATAATTTTGGTATAACGGACGGAACTAACGCCAAAGGCGCTGTTTCGATTGCAATTTCTGCCGACGAAATTCGAATTGTTGCAAAGAAGGATATGAAGTTGATTGTAAAGGGCGATGTATTGATCGGGGAGGGGGCATCGGAAGCGGCGGTTTTGGGTGACACATTGAAAGAAATCATATCCTCGGGGCCAATTGCGACATTGGGATCGATTCCATTACCAGCTCATCCTGCTTTCATTAATAATTTATCCAATGCACTGAGTAAAACCGTGAAAGTGAAAAAATAAATGGCAAGTATATTATCTTTGGCGGTTAATTCAGCTTTTATGATGCAGGGCAAAAGTGACACCCAGGAAGAAGCCTACGTGATCACTGTCAGTGATCCAAGTAAATCCATATTTCAGGGTATTCGCATTGCAAATAAAGCGAGTGTTAACTTTAATACAGAGGCAGCTAGCGGACCAGGGACGGAAGTGACAATTATTGAAACAAATGAATTGACTACGACGGATGTTGGGACAAAACTCTTAT
>JACPGZ010000030.1 GCA_016188895.1 Candidatus Pacearchaeota archaeon | reverse complement strand
GATGAAATAGTAGACACTTCAGATCCTATAAACACATTAGAATATCTCTTCTTGGGAAAAGAAAAGCCAGAATGCATGGATGCTGCTGATGTTGATGATTCAGGGATAATAGACACAACAGATGCTGTTTATACCTTAGAGCATTTATTCTTAGGCGGGCAAAAACCGCCAGCACCATATCCTGAAAAAGGGTATGATGTGACAAGAGAAGGAGATAAACCAGATGAATTAAATTGTAAAGGTTTTAATGGAGTAGTACTATTAAATAAAGGGGGCTTGATACTTGACATTCCAAATACATGGTATAGGATTACACAACATGTTTTGGGAGGATATATAATTGAAGGAGAAAATTCTATATTAGATGGTCAGAAGGCTAACATAATTCTAGATGACTCAACTATCGAAGATAATGGTATTAGAGTATCTGCGAATAATATTGAAGTAAAAGATGTTGCCATAAGAAATTATGATACTGATAAAAAAAGAAAGACAGGAATATTAATTACAGGCGAGAATGCTTATGTTTCTAATGTTGAAATAAGATTACATTCATCTGGTAGTAAAGGAATAGACCTGACAAATACAAGGGGTGCTACACTAGAAGATATTAATATAAGAAATTCTGGTTATTCTCGTAGTATGGGTATTACAGGAGATTTAGTTGATAAATTAACTATAAAAAATTTTAATATACTGACCTCTGGACGAGGAGAATATAATAGAGGAATATCTTTTAGTGGTTGTAGAGATATTTTTATAAAAGAAGGTAATATAGAGATAATTGATTCGATAGATTCTGACGCATTAATATTACAAAGTTGTACTATGGCCTCTCTTGAATCGCTTAAATTATTTACGGGAGGTAATTTCAATCCAGAAACCAATAACGGAATGTCATTTTATAATTCAAAAGAAATAAAAGGAAGAGAAATAGAAATTATTACAGATGGGAAATATAGTAATGGCATTAATGGGCATGAATTTGAAGGAGAATTTGATGATTTATTTATTCAAACGAAAAATTTTGATTCTTATGGAATCTTAAGCAGTTTAGAGGACAAAATTGTCATTAAAAATACTATAATTCAGACAAGTGGTTTATATGATATCTCCTTTTTGAATTATGC
Source organism: Candidatus Pacearchaeota archaeon (assembly GCA_016188895.1). GTDB lineage: Archaea > Nanobdellota > Nanobdellia > Pacearchaeales > GW2011-AR1 > JACPGZ01. The sequence goes on along the minus strand of JACPGZ010000030.1, from coordinate 5,614 downwards.
TAGAGGATATGTAGATGCTATCAATAGTTATATTAGTAAAGAAAGAGTTTTATTTGGAACATCCTCACAATTCAATCCCAAATTAAATGTATATTGGAATCTTGATGCAAGAATAACAGACACATCAAATAATCCATTGGAAGCAGCACTTGTTGAGGGATACGATACTAATAACAATCCAATTTTTTCTGAATATACTAATACAGACGGCAGAATTCAGCAAAAAACACTTCTTTCTTATATTCAAGATAAGGACGGCATAAAATATGCATACCCTCACAAAATTCAGATATCAAAGCCCGGCTATCAAACAAAGAATGACATATTTGATTTGACTGGAAATGTAGACTTGAGATATGTTCTTGAGCCCACAAACAATTAATCTATATTTCCATATACATCCACACACTTCTACATACAGAAACCTTTAAAAAGAAGTTTTGCTTTTAGAAGTAATGCAAAAGAAGAAGGTTACATTGAGTCTTGATGACCAAATTTATTCTGAATTTCAGAAATATTGCGAGGAAAATGCAATAATGCTTTCTAAGAAAATTGAATTATTTATGAAAGATATACTTAAGAATAATAATAAAGAGCTTGGATTTAAATCAAGAATTAAACGAGGTAAAAAAGAGGAAAATGAATGAGAAAGAGTTGAAATTTATTTTGCAGGAAGGGGAAGGATATACTATAGAGTTTAAAGAAGCATTTGATTCTAAAAATTTATCAAAAGAATTAATAGCTCTTGCTAATTCTGAAGGCGGTAAAATACTATTGGGAATTAAAGATGATGGAACTATTAAAGGAATTGAAATAAACAATAAACTCAAATCTCAAATACAAGATCTAGCTAGGAATTGTGATCCTGAAATAAAAATCTCACTTGAGGAATATAAAAATATTATGGTCATTCATGTTGAAGAAGGAAAAGATAAACCTTACAAATCTTCTCAAGGATTTTTTATAAGACAAGGAACTAGTTCTCAAAAGATGAGAAGAAATGAGATTATTGATTTTATAAGCGAAGAGGGAAAATTAAAGTTTGATAAAATAATAACAGATATTAACAAATATGATTCTAAGCTTTTATCAGATTATTTAGACAAAGCAGGCATTAAACAAAAACCAACAAAATATACTTTGTTCAATTTAGGTGTTGCAAATAAAGAGGGATTTCTAAACAAAACAGGAATCTTATTCTTTACTCAACATCCAAAACAGTATCTTATTAATGCTTATATCACCTGCGCAAGATATAAAGGAACAGAAAAAGTTAACGTTATTGACAGGAAAGATTTTGAAGAGGATTTAGTAACTCAAGTTGAACAAGCTGTTGAATTTGTTAAAAGAAATACAAGATTAGAATATGAAATTAAGGAATTAAGAAGAAAAGAAATTCCAGAATATCCCATTGAAGCAATTAGAGAAGCGATAATTAACGCTGTGATGCATCGTGATTATTTTGAAACAGGAGCTAATGTTCAGGTAGATATCTTTGATGATAAATTGACTGTTACGAATATTGGCGGATTAATTAAACCTCTAACTAAAGAGAAATTAGGAACTCTTGCAGTCAGAAGAAATCCCCTTATTGCAGACCTCTTTCATAGAATCCATTTTGTTGAGAAGATGGGAACAGGAATAAAGAGGATTAAAGAAGAATGCAAAAAACATGGAAATATCAATTTTGAAATCGAAACAAACGGATATTTTATTGCCAGGTTTAAGCTTAAGAAAAGAGATATACTGGAGGTAGAAAAGACTGTGGAGAAAACTGTGGAGAAAACTGTGGAGAAAGTCTTGGAATTAATAAGAGAAAATCCACAAATAACTCAGAAGGAATTATCTGAAAAAACAGGTTTGACTAGGAGGGGTGTTGAATGGAATATTGGAAAACTCAAGAAAAAAGGCCTTCTCAAAAGAGTGGGGTCTGATAAAGGAGGTTATTGGGAGATAATAAAAAGAGGAAGATGGACAAAAGAGGATACTTGAATAAGGCTGCAAAATCATTAATAGTAGTTATTATTCTATTTTCTTTAATTTGGATTGGGTATCTTATTTACTCCGCATTTTTAGTCAGCGCTGCGCAGGTATCATCCTGTCAAATATTAAGCACTGACAACACTATTTACTATCTAACACAAAATGTCTCGTCAAACGGAACCTGCTTCACAATTACTGCGAATAACATTACACTTGATGGGAATGGCTCTAAGATTACTTATGGAATTAATGGGACAAGTAATCAGTATGGAGTATATTTACCTAACGAATTAGAACAAATAACAATAAAAAATTTGATTATCGAACAAAAAAATTCTAGCGGAACAGATAATTACGCAATATATTTCAATACAATAAGTAATAGTAGAATTAACAATAACACAATTATAACTAACGGATCAGGTTCGAATGGTGTAGAATTAGTAACAAGTTCTGGTTCTAATATAATAAGTAACAATACAATCACTATACAATCAGCGAAAGGTATCTCTACAGCTAGCGGATCAGTTTCAAATACAATAGTAGATAATAAAATTATATCTGGAGACGGAGGTATTGTAATATCTACAAGTTTCAATAATATAAAAAATAATACTATTAATATTACTGGATCTAATAATAATGGTATACTATTAACTTCAAGTAGCGCATACAATAATAATATTAACAATAACACAATTATCATAAATGGTTCATCAAATAGTGGTATTCAATTATCTTCGGCGTCAAATAATACTTTCGTAATAAATATTATTACGATTACTGGGACTAATAATTTAGGTATATTAATAGCTAGTTTATCAGACAAAAATATTTTCATCGATTCCATCATAAATGCATCTGGTTCTTCCTCAAACGACACTCAATTCAGTTCGTCTTCATCAGGCACAATCAACTTCACAAACGTTACCCTTGCAAACAACAAAGTTGGATTCGCCTCGGGCTCAACAGCACGCCTCAACGTCCACTGGTATTTTGATTCAAATGTGACGCAGAATAATAACAGCATATTGCCAAATGTAAACATAAGCGGGTATAATGTTTCAGGAGCATTTGCATTCTCAAATTTAACAGGCTCAAATGGAATAATGGGACGCCAAATAGTGTTGGCATATTGGCAAAACAGAACTGTTTTCAGCGATCAAAACAATTACACAATTAATTTTACAAAAACAGGATATAATACAACATCAATTTCAAGAAACTTCACGACAAATCTTTTTCTTGAAGCGCAGGTGAATGACAGCATTGCTCCGACAATTGCAATAAATGATCCTCAGCCACAGACATATTCCAGGAATACTAGCATTCCATTTAATAATACGGCATCTGATTTGGGAGTTGGCCTTTCGCAATGCAAATGGAATCTTGATAATGGAGCTAATTCAACAGTTACATGCAACTCAAATATAACTTTTAATGCAAGTGAAGGAACCCACACATTGAATTTATATTCAAATGATTCATTTAACAATCTTGCCTACAAGAATGTTACATTTAGAACAGATTTAACATCTCCTGCAGTTGTTTTAAACGCACCATTAGATAATTCATATCTTAACTATCAAAATAATATATACTTTAATTACACACCAACTGATTCAAATGGAATTGATACTTGCAAATTATATGGAAACTGGACAGGAAGTTTTGCTGTTAACTATACATGGATTAGTCCCAATAATGCAACTCAGAATTCTACATCGCTTAATATAACAAATGACAATCAGTATATATGGAATGTAGAGTGCAATGATACCCTAAATAATAATGCATCTGCTATAAATAATTTTACATTCACAATAGATACAACGCTTCCTGTAATAAGCATAGATACAATAACCACAACAACTGATAGCAAGACAGTATCTTTCAATTCATCATATACAGAGGTAAACTGCAACAATACATTTTACAGCGTTCTTACTAGTTCAGGAGCAATAGAGAATCTTATAGAAAATGTATCATTATCATGCAGCAATATGAATGATACATTCACTGTTTCTTCATTTGCAACATATAACTTAAAGGTTTATGTAAGAGACAAGGCTGGAAATGAAAACTCAAAAACAAAGTCATTTGCAACAGAGCAGTCAGGCGGCGGAGGAGATACAGGCAGTAGTGGCGGTGGAGGCTCTTTAGGAAGGCGTGCAAATAAAACAGAGGATTTCAGCTTGCTCCTAAGCAAAATCAGTGACATTATTATCAGAAAAATTGAGAAAAAATCTCTAAGCATTCAATTCACAAATAATGGAGCAAAATTCCTGAATAACTGCAGACTAAAGGGCAATGCAGAGTTTGAAAGCTGGATTGAAAGCATTGATGAAAAGGATCTTGCTCCAGGGCAAAAAGAGGAGTTTATTTTTACATTAAAAATCCCAGAAGAGGTTGCAGAAGGCGAGCATAAAGTTATTGTAAATGGCATATGCGAGGAAATTAACAGCTCATCTGAATTCAATGTATTTGTTACAACAGACAAGTTTGAATTCAGGATAAAAGATATTATAGATGAGGGTGATAATATTAAAGTTGTTTATTCTATAATAGAATTATCAAATAATACTCAAACATTGAATATTGAGTATTGGATTGAAAAAAACAGCGAGAGATTTTTAGAGGGAAGCAAAACATTGCAGATAGGAGCTTTGGCAACATTAGATGATTCAATTGTTCTAAGCAAGGGAGAGCTTGTGAGTGGTATATATGCGTTTAAGATAAGAGGAGTTTCAGAATACGGGCAGAGTATAATTGAGGAAAGCATAGTTGTAAGCAAGAATCCGCTTACAGGACTTGTCACACTTATTGGAACACCGCAGGGATTGATTTCAATTGTTGCTGTGTTATTGATAGTAATAGTGATAGTTTTTATTACAATAAGAAAAGTTTGGAGTAAAAAAATGGGCCTAAAAACAGAAAAAGGTGGGATTGTTCATGTAAGAAAGATTCCACAATTGAGGCCTGTAAAGTATCAGCCCATAAGACAAGCTTCATTAAGCAATAAGCAGAGTGGGTCTAATGCTTATAAGAGGCTGAAGGATTATGAATTAAAGCAGCTGAAAGAGTAGGGGATTTGAATAGAATTCTAAATAAGAGGCATTATAAATATTTAAAAAGATGCTAAGCAAGAAGCTATTGTGCGGGGATGGCACAGCGGCTACTGCGGTCGATTATTAAGAGCCGAACCTGCAGCTGTTGTGAGAAGAAAGCGACTTTTCCCGGGTTCGAGTCCCGGTCCCCGCTTGCTCCCGTAGCTCAGCCTGGATAGAGCACTAGCCTTCTAACTAGGAGAACCAAGGTTCTCCATAGGACCCTCTCCTTTGAGGGAAGAGAAAGCTAGGGGTCGCAGGTTCAAATCCTGTCGGGAGCATAGCCCAGCCCATTCCATAGGGCATCGGAAACACAGAGAACTGGCCCACTGCGTAGGGCGTCGCAGTTGGATAGAACGAAAGCATAGAGTATTGCAGTTGCATAGTACGAGCCCATTCAATGGTCAGGGGAAGCATCGCGAGACATAGAGAAAGGGCATCGGAGTCATAGCGAACGGCATCAGAAAAAATTAAAATGTCTTTGCAATATAATCTGCTATTCTGTAATCTTTCCAATATCTGCT
>JACPGZ010000029.1 GCA_016188895.1 Candidatus Pacearchaeota archaeon | reverse complement strand
TTGGACCCCAACCCGTGAAATAAATTGTTTATTTGGAGGTGTGGACGTACTTGAACTAAACGGAGTGCTAGTACGAATAGAAAAGTTTTGCCAGCCACCGTTGTAGGTATCCGAACCACCAACAGACCAAACCCCTTGCCATGTTCCCGCTGTAGTACCAGATTCGACAACTATTCTCATTCCGCCGTTAGCTCTGGTGTCGAATTGAGCAATCTTTAATCCTTGCATCCAGACATATATTTGCACATCTGTGAAGTCAGCGGGTTGACCAACAGAACCAGTAATTGGTTTTAACATCACAACAGAAGTTGCGTTGCTTACCTTTTTAGCCAAACAGGCATTTCCTTGCCATTCAACAGTGCTGTCGGCAGACGGTGTTCCTGTCCAATCAGCAACAGTATCGCAATCATGAATTAAGGTAAGCAACGGTGTAACAACGCCAGGCATGATCTATTTATTTAGTTGAAAACCTATTTTTTAAAAAATCAATCAATCTAACATCCTGTCTACAATCATATGAACGACAAGATTTTGGTCTGTCATTGTGAATCTTACATCTTCTATTTTTAAGATCAAAATACATACATTTGTCATGAATATTAGGTATTGCTGCTAAAAAATCTGCATTTATTCCTTCTTTTTTCATCATTGCGGGCAACGGAAAAAAATAAACAGGAAATTTCTTTTCCAAAAATTCAATTTCTGTTAAAATTGGTCTTACAACATCGCCACAACACGGAGCAGAACAGTTATCACAAAACGGAACATATTTTTCTGTTTCATCTTGTTGTTCTATTGTCGCAACTTTTACTTTTTTATCATCGCTTTTTGAATCAACATTCCAAATTTTAATTTGTTGTTTCATTTCCATTTTCAAAAACTTTTCACGAATAATCTAAAGTTGCTCTATTGTTCCAAATATTGACATATTCAGCACTTCCACTAGCAAATTCAACCCTCAATGGATTTGCTTCCGTTATTCGTCTCACTTTCCAAACAGATTCAGAAGCAGAAGCACTAGCGTATGAATTTCCTATGTATGTATAAGCTCCTGCTTCGTCAATTATTGTAATAATATTTTCTTGCTCTGCTTCAGTTTCTCCTTGATATCGAGGTCTTTTTGCTTTCTTAAAATCAGATCTACTCATAACTTTTTATGTATATATAAATATCGCTTCCAAAAACATTAAATAATTAAACCAATTATTGCCAGATCCATATGGTTTAAATTTTAAATAAATATTTCCACTCATGTCTGTTGTCGTTAAAAGATCTTCTACCTGGTCTATCCCATTCACAAAATCAGTGCTGCCATTAACTCCAAGATAGTCAACAATAATGTTTCTCGCATCATAAAATGAACCAGTATTCGGTGTTGAATTTTCTAAAGAAATATCAAATATTGGTGCTGATCCGGAATGAAAGACTTCAAATCTAGTCAACCTCAAACCATAGGCATCAAAATGCAAAGAAACAGAACCTGTTGTTCCTCCTACAACGCTATTCAAAGAACCGCTAGTAACGTAATATGCTTTCTGTTCGGTAAAAAATCCATTATTTTGATTTAAATCCCTGGTAATATACCCATGTCTTGGTCTATTTGACGGTATTGGAACGGAAATACCCATTTATGCTCTCTCTCTCTCTCTCAAAAAAAATACATATGATATTTGTCATATATTATATGGAAATCTATTTGGTCTGGTTGATTGGAATCTTTTCTCTTTTTTCAAAGAATTTTTAAATTTTATTAAATATATATGTAAAAAAAATAGATATGTAATTAATATAAAAATTAATATTCTATCTATAGACAAAAATTCCATGCAAACATAATTACAACAAATTTAACATAAAATAAAGATTAAATTCAGCTTGCAAAGAAAATATCGCCTCGCATTTGGCTTATAAGCGATTTTAATTTACGTTTAGTGCTGGGATACCAATCCGCTTTGAAAATCGAACCTGGGGCAAACCAGAGGCCATGGAGAACGAAACTTTAAGGGGTTCACGCAAAGATCATGAAAATAACACAAAATCTTTGGGAAGCTTAATTATAAAACAATAGCCCTTGCATTCGTTGCATTGATATTTTTTGTTCAATTTAAACCTATTCCTATAAAAACTCAAACCCCTAGAGCACAACGGACACGATAAATGTATCATGTCTCTCTCTGTTTCTGTTCCTATATTGTTATTATTGCCAAGCAATCACAGTTTTCCTCCCAAAATTTCGTCCAGAATATCTTCGTTTTTCTTAACAATCTCCCTGTTAGATTCGATAACAATAGACCAAGTATTTTCATGCTGTCCGTCTATGTTAAAATAAGCATCGCTCGATGAAGTAAATATACGCTGTTTATCAAATGAAAATATGCTTCCCTCTTTAACGTTTTTAAATTCATATTTTTGCCATTTTCCCTCTTTAAAAACATAAACAGGTTTTTTATCTTCCTCTTTCATTTTATAATTGCTTCAAAACCATCAATATTTGCTCCACATTTAAACCCGAGATATTAACTGATTTTAACACACTTTTTGTCACATTTCCAATAATTCCATCGGCTTTTTTTATTTCATAATAACCAAGGCGCAATAACTGCGCCTGAAGAAACATATTATTTATTTTATCAATACCTTCATTTGGATCCCAATTTCCTATATCCAAAATTGCACACTTAACCGCTTCTTTTACTCCAATTTTTTCAGAAACGCCTTGCCATAATCCTCTATATTCGAAATGCCAATTTTCACTGATATTTGTATCGGGTTCTTTAATTATTGGTTTAAAACCGAGAGGAATAGCCAATTCCCAAAATTTCTTGAGCCAATCATTTTTTACAATCCCTTGAAAATTTAAACCGTTTATATCAAAATCTATTGCTCTGCCGGCTTGATGAAAAGAACTACCTGCCGGAGCCGCATATGCATAGCGAACAGGATCCTTCGCATGAAGATCAACGAGGCTCTGTTGTTTTGTCCATGTTCTAAAAAATGATTTTGCTTTCAAAACCCCATTGTTTTTTTTGACATCATCAGAAAGTTTATATAGAGGATCTACAATATCAGGACAAAGCAATGCATCGCTTTCTTTGCATGTAAACTCTATTCTATTTTTATCAACAGGAACAAGCTCAACTCTTTTTGGTTGTGCCATATATATAATTATAAAATTTTATGTGAACTTTAACAAACGAATGCTATCTTCCTCGAAAAATTGTGTACTTATTTCCACCAATTCACTGTTTTCTAAAGCCTCAACACAATGCACTCTTTTTGGAGGAACGTAAAAAACAGCACCCTGATCAAGAATGACATAATCCATAAAATATCCAGGATCTTTTTTCATTTCCGTCAACACATTTTCGTCTTTTAAAATTTCCATAAGCTTCTTTAGATCATCTGTATAATATATTTTTACAAGCCCCTTTGAAAGCCAAAATGTTTCATTTTTAACATTATGATAATGAACACTGGCCCTTAATCCTTTCATACAATATAAAATCTTTCCACAATATTGTGGTCTATTTGTTATAATAAGCTCACCGCCCCATGATTTTCCTACCCATTTTGTTTTTTCTGTCTTATTCATATTAATTCTCAATTTTTACCAACTTTCCTTTTTTAACACATTCTGTTGCGGTTTTATTTGCGTACATTATCGATTCATGCAAATTTTTATTTTTCATATAAAAAACAACAAACGCAGAAAGCCAAATATCTCCTGCTCCAATTACATAAGGATCAATACAGTTTTCATTATCTATCGTAAATTCTTTTAATATCTCTCCATAACTGATCAATAATGTTGACTCTCTTCCTCTCGTAACAATAAGATTTTCAATTAAATCTGAATTCTTTGCTTTTTCAAATTCCTTTCGATTAATTTTGACAAAACAATTCTTCAAATCTGACCATAATGAAAGATTTTCTTTTTTTGTGTCAACAAAAAATGGACACTGCACTTCTTTCAGTTTCTCAATAAGAAAATTATCCACCAATCCTTTTTCATAATCAGAAATTATGACCGCATCAAATTCTTTTGCATTATAATAATAGCATTTATTTTTGTATCTTTGAATGTCGCCACTGTCAAAACAAAGTCTATTGTCTAACCTCAAAAATTGCTTATGTGTCTCTGAATGCATTATTCTTTCTTTTATTAATTCTCTCACATGTGGTTTATTCTGTTCCTCAAAGATAATAGAATCATAAAATATATTTTTCTGTTTCAGCATATTTGCCGTAAAATTTGAAATTATAGAAGAAACATACACTTCATCTTTCAATTTATCAGAAAAAAATCTTATACATTCTGCTGTTTTTAACGCTCCACCCAACTGATAGTCTTCTGCGACGAAATCGATAACAGGAATGCTTTGATCTTCTGGAGATTGACGATGAACAATTCCGTAGACAAATCGATCAAGGACAGGATCACCCAAGATAAGAAATTTCATAAATTAAAACATCTCGCTCAATAATTTATCTGCTATTCTTTCAATAATTTTTGTTGTTGAAATATTTATTTTATTTTCTGAATAAAAGAAAATAGTTTTTACGTATTTCTCTCCAACAACGTTTCCTTTCCAACTTTCCCCCTTTATCAATATGTTTGGCTTACATTGTTTAATTAATTCATCAAGATCTTCATTTGTATCAAAAATAGGACATGAATCAATTATCGATTCTTTTCCAAAATTTAGTTTTAAAAGACATTCTCTTCTTTCCTGTTCAGAAAATATTGGTCTATCTTTTCCTTTTTCTTTTATTTTTTCGTCGGAATCTATCGCAACAACGAGACATGCATTAAATTGTTTTTTCAAATGAAGACAATACAAAAGAAAATCAAAATGACCTGCATGCAAACAATCAAATCCGCCGTTTGCGAACAAAATATATTTTTCATTGGGAATTGATGGCTTATGTTTTATCACGGGCAAATCCCAGAAACCTGTTTGTCATATTTTGGCAATAATTTTTTTCTGGGGGTCCAAACAGTCAAATCATCGTGATCTGGTTCATTGATTCCTCTTCGGCTTCGGCAAGCATGAACCAATTCATGCAATATTGTTCGACATGGAAAATTAGATAGTCCAGCTATTGTCACGGTTTTTGTTTCGGTATTGAATTGACCGACAGCTTTTTCAAAAATATTGGATCTTCCGTATAATTCTTCAACAGGTAATACGTCTACAATAATATCTTCTAATTCATTTGCATTACATAAGCCAGAATTAATGGCCAACTCTACTACACTTTTCATTTCTTGTAATGATGGACCCCTAAGATGTCGTATAAGTACAGTGCCACTTTCTGTATACATAAAACTGGAAACAATATTACTGCACGACAAAAGAAAAATAATTCCAAACATTATTTTATTCATTTTTATACTCTCCTGTCACGGCGGGAATGTTTTCCCAATCATAGTTTTCTCGAACAATACAATTTTTACTCCAGATAGAATCAAGAATTAATGGATCACAACCTAGCTCCCTTGCGTAATATATTAAAGCATTGATATTGGCAGGAAAACATTTTCCACCAAAACCAAATTGACCATCATGACCAGGAACATTCATATGAGAATCTTTAATCCTCTTATCCATAGAAACTAAATCTTTTACCTGATCGTAATCAACATTCGAAGCTTTACAAATTTCATATATTTCGTTAAAAAACATAACTTTCGTGGCAAGAAAACAATTACCTACATACTTAACTATTTCTGCAATTTTCGAATCCGTTTTTATGATCTTTGCAGGACTTTTTTGAGTTTTTGTAAATTCAATATATAATTTTTCTAATCCATATATTTCTTTTTTATCACAACCAAGAATTATACGATCTTGTTCCAAAAAATCTTGAATAAATTGTTTTTCGGTCAAGAACTCAGGGTTAAAAATAAAGGTATGCCCTCTATATTTTTCCTGCAACTTTTGTGTCGTTCCCGGAATAACAGAACTTTTTATAACAAAAGTTTTATGTTTTTTTGTTACACTAACAGCTTCTTTGCAAACAGATTCAACAATAGATACATCACAAGCTCCAGTGTTTTTATCCATTGGAGTTGGGGTGCAGATAAAAACTATATTTGAATTATTAACAACAGATTCTAAAGATTCAGAATCACGATATTTATCATGTTCTCTAATTTCTGCAATATTTCCAAGACCGACAGATACAGCAGACCCTACAATTCCTGTCCCAATTATCCCGACTTTTTCCACATTAAATTACCAAGAACTTGTTTTTACATCATAATTTGCCATTTGACTTTTTATTGAATCAACAAAATTCTTCAATCTTTCAACCTCATTCCTTGTCTTATCAAGATCTTCTCTTGTCTGTGCGAGGAGAGAAGAAAGAACGTTGACATCATTGTTAACTTTTCTCGCTGAAGAATGAAGATCGCTTTCAAGTTTTCCAAGCCCTTTTTTCAGTGTGGTCACTTCTACTTCCAATTCATTTTTCGTCGCCATTAGCGTTTCCTCCATAAGTTTGTTTATATAACGGATGCTTTTGCATTATATCTGGATGTTTACCGTCGTAAAGAAATATTTTATGATTTGGACTATAAAATTTGCCGTCTTTATCAACATACCAATCGTATTCAAAGTTTGGATTTGTTTCCTTAAATCGGCTATTCCACCAATTCTTCTTTTGCAAAAACTTTTCTGTTCCTTTGCAAAAGGCATAATGCCAATATTTTATATTTGGCTGTTTTATTACCCAAGGACTGGCCCATTGCATAATGTCTTTATCTGGCCAAATCATATAGTTGTCATTCACAAATTGACAATCTTTTGTGATTTTAAATAATCTTGGAAATTCCTGCATTGTATAGTGCTTCATGTCGTTGACAAATGTTAAACTTGAAAAATATGCAGCATACTGATTTTGTTTTTCCATTTTTTGACATAAATTTTTTATGATAGAAAATGTATTTTTGTCATAAATTTCATCACTGTCGACGATAATACACCAATCGTCGGGATTTAATTCCTTAATTCTTTGCAAACCAAGATTGCGCTGATCCTTATCTGTCTGAGCATTAACATAAAGAATATCAACTTTTGGATTAGAACGATAATTCTCTATAATCTGTATTGTTCCGTCGTGTGATCGTGGCGTTGCGCCAAGAGCAAGTACCTCCTGATAACTTCCTTCTACTATAACTAAATCATCAACATACGGAAGACAAGATCTTATTGCATAATCAATAAAACTTTGTTCTTCATAGACCGTCATCAGAACTGAGAGTTTCACACAAAAAATCTCCTTGTTTTTCCATCCAATTTCTTAATGCATCAAATTTTTGTCCAATAAATTTCTTTCCAATCGGCGCAACGTCAACAATAATATCATCTTCTGTTTTGACCCAAAATGTCATTGTCGACGTTCCACGATCCTTTTTAATCGAAGAGACCCAATATTCTTTAATATCCATAACCTAATTCTTTCAAGCCAATATTCATTAAATCTTCTGGATATTCCTTCTTTGTGTAAATTTTAAATTGTTCTGTCAATTGTTTGCTAGCCATCTGCCAACCACAAACATAAGTTTTATTTAGCTCTCTTGCAAGCTTTATTAGATTTGTTTCCTTTTTTACAACAACATCAAATACAAATTTATAATCTTTTACAATCTTTTTATTAAAAACATCATCCTGAATATGATCCATTCCAACAGGCGTTGCGTTAATAAGAAAATCAATCCCTCTATTTATAAGATTTTCTGGGTCTTTTGTCATAAAAAAATCAATATTTCTGCTCTTCAAAACATATGCAATACTGTTTGCAACAGACCCTTTTCCAAAGATTATAGCACTTTTCGATTCATCCAATATATCTTGCTGGTATAATCTATCATAACATGATTTTTCAAACCCAATATGGTCAACATTATAACAATAAGAGGTATGTTCATCAAAAACTATTGTATTTGCGTTGCCTATTTCTTCTGTGGCGGCATCTTCAGATCTTATGGCCAAATATGCATACCTTTTAAACGGCATCGATACAGACAACCCCGATGTTCCAATTATTTTAAACACTGAAAGAAGATTTATAAAATCCGTTAATTGATATTTTGAATCCAATTTTAGCGGTTTATATATTGCATCAATGTTTAATTCCTGAAAAGCTTTATTATAAAGATAAGCACCAAAATTACCTGGATTTGATGATATGGAAAAAAATATTTTCGTTTGATTATTAATCATTGGAATAATAGGCCACAAGATACTTTGTCAGCCAATCTCGAAGTTCTTCTGCTTCAAAAGGAGACAAATTCATTCTTTCTCCAACACGCACAAATACTATGCCTGGTCCAGCTTGTTCTTGTTCATCAGAAACCTGAATACGTTCCCCGTCTATTTCTATCGGTTTTGGAAATTTATCAATATTTTTATGTTTCATATTGACTTTCCCAATCAAAATTAAAAACTTTCATCAAATGCATACAGGCTTCAGCAACCGCTTTTCTTCCTGCTGATCTTTTAGTTACATAATTTATACACTCTTTAACATGATCTAATGCTTCAGGAACAGTTATGCTATAGTGTGATCTATCCAAAGAATAATAATCATAAATTCCGTCTCCCATAAATATTATTTTCTTATCTTTATATTTTTCCCGCATCCATTGCCATCGTTCTTTTGGCTTATGCGGAACAATAAATAATTCCCATTTCATTTCATCAACAATCCTTTTCTTGACGATATTATATCCCTTTCTATCTGCTGTTATAAAAATAATTTTTATAAATTGCATTAATTCCCTTAATGCATCCCAGTCACAATTTCCAAATTCTTTCAAATATTTTCCTTTCTTGTTATAGAAAAAATTAGGAGATAAAATTCCATCTACATCTAAAATAAAAATAAGATCATCTCTAAACATTTATTTGCTTACCTGCCAAAATAACAAAGTATTTCTTGCGTTTGAATATATAAAATCATCACCCACAACCTGAAATATTTTCATCAAATCAGCAACATGAAAATAAGTAAAAATATTATTTTCTTTAAAATAAGTTAACAATTCTCTAGCTTCGCCCGAACAAAAATGTTTATCGTGAGATATATCATGAATAGCAACCCAACATCCGTTTTTTAACAGTGGAAAAAATTGCTTAATATAATTTTTTGCAAATTCATCAGAATGATCAGAATCAATTAGTAAAAAATCTGTTTCTTTAAGTTTTTCTTTATCTATGGTTTGCAATACATCTCCTTCAACTACTTTTACAAAATCAATATTATTTTCATGTAAATAAAAATTTGTCAATTTAACGTTTTCTTTATCAACTTCATGGGTTTCAAAAAAATCTGGGCAAATATTGATTTCCTTTAATGAAGAAGCAATTACTGCGGTTGAAAATCCACGAAATGGAGAAAATTCCATGACCTTTCGTGGCATAATTTTTTTAACAAAATTAAATAAAAAATTACGTTCAATTGAGGTCATAGAGCTATCATTTTTATTTTCTTTCATACCATTTAACAACATATCTTTACTTAAACCAAGATTATTAACAAAATTAATATTTGAACAGGTTATATTATAAAAACGATCTTCAATATATTGCTTAGAAACACGATCAATAAGAATATTATGCGGTTCTTTTTCTTCAGTTTCTATATAACATAATCCAGTTTTAAAATGTTCTTTAGCGGGACCATCAAGCCAAATGGTTGTTCTGTATATATGAGCCATTACTCTTTCCCGTTAACATTTCCAAATTCTATCACGTTTTTATATAATTTCAAATATTTTTCACATGCAACAATATTTGAAAAATGTTTCAATGCATATTGTCTGCATTCTTCAGGTTTTATTTTTGAAACACTTGCAACTGCCCGTGGTAGTTCATTTTCGTTTTTGCATAAAATTCCAGTTTGATTGTGAACAATTAATTCCGGAAGAGAGCCATTTATTGAGCCAATAATTGGCGTCCCAGAAATTAATGATTCTGCAACAACCAACGGACATGCATCAGGTAACCTTGTGTACAAAATAACTGCCTTTGCAGAAGCAATCAATTCTGCTTTTTCTTTTCCATTAACCGCTCCAAGGTATTCTATTTTAGAATTGCAATATTTTTTTATTTCATCAATAATTTGTTGATTTTTTCCCGTACCCGCAAGTTTTAATTTGAATCCCATTTTTTTTGCAAGTAAAATTGTTGTAAATAAAGATTTACCTTCACCCCAGTCGGTCCCCGAAATCCAAAGAAAATAATCTTCTTTTCTATTTTTATAAATAAAATCATCGGGTTCAACACAAGAATGAACAAATTGTTTTTTACCTACTAATTTGCAAATAAAATCACTTACACAAACAAAGTGAGGATCGTGTTTCCAGTGAGCGTCAGGTGGGTCGCTTCCACCGCCATGTACAGTGCTAATAAAAGGTATTTCACAATCAGAAAAATCTTCACCTTGACAATGAACTATGTCAAAATCTTGCGGAATTTTTGTTACAATCGGCACAGGCACACCAATTGAATTTGGGTCAATATGCATCACAATTTCATGACCAAGCTTAACAAAACCTTTAACTAATGCCTCAGCGACACGTTCACTTCCGGCTGAATTTTTCGCAGGATAAACATAGTTGCAATGCATTACAATTTTCAATATAATTTCTCGTTAAATAACGGATGTTTTTGCATAATTTCTGGATGTTTTCCGGTGAACTCCTTGCATTTCATAACATTTTTAAAATAGTCCCAATCTTTATTCATATAGTGTTCGTAGTGTTCAGCGCCAATATTGTCTTTGTATGTTTTATAAAATTCATATTTAAATTTAATTCGTTCTTTTCCGACACATGTATAGTGAAAAACTTTCAAAAATTTTGGATAATCAAAGTTAATTTTCCTAATATACTCTGGAACTCTATCTAATTCAATTGATTGCCATGCCTTTAACTTTGGCCAATACAATATATCACAAGAAGAAAAAGGCATCGTACAATCGTCTGTAATTCTTCCAATTCTTGGATTATAAAAATCATAATAATGATAAAAATCAGGGCAAAAACCATACATGCTCAAATTGATTCCCATAATTCCATTTCTTTCACAATTTGCCAATATATTTCTCATTGGAATTATACAATTTTTATCATAGATCTCATCTAGACCAACAGAAAAAAACCAATCACATTTCAACTCTTTTGCCAGGTTCAATCCATACATTCCAAGTTCAGGAAACGTCTTTGGTGGATCTTTTGGTTGGATCAAATGAATTTTTTTACTTTTATTTTGCCAAGCCTTAACAATTTCAACGCTTTTATCATTTGAATGAAGTGACGCTCCACGAGAAACAATATTTTCCATTCCAACATCAATAATACAAATATAATCAACAAAATCATGAATGGAAGCTACGACTTCATTAATAAAATATTCTTCGTTATATGAAGTCAAATTTGCAAAAACCTTCAACTAACAACGCCCCCATCTTTTGTAATAATAATCTCTATGTTTATCGATATATTCTTCCAACGAAATCTTTGGTTCCCAGCCCAAAATCTTTTTTGCTTTGCTAATATCTGCCGATGTTTCTCTTAATTCTGCTACCCGCTGTGAAATAAAAATCTTATTTCTTTCTCGATTCATACCCAAAGAATCCAAAATAATATCTGCCAATTCAATCATTGAATAATTTTTTTCTGTTCCAATATTAAAAACTTCACCATGAAATCTATTTCTAATTCCCTTCATACATTGTTCTGCCGCCTTCAAGTTGGCATCAACAACATCAAAAACGTGTGTGTGTGCCCGTCGTTGCAATCCATCACCTACAATTGTTAATGGTTTCTTTTCCAATAATAATTGCCTAAAAAATAATCCAACAACAGGTGCAAAATCACCTCCAGCTAACACTTCACGTTGTCCGAACACGTTAAAATAACGGAGACATACACCATTCATTCCGTATAACTTACACCAAGTTTTTATATATTGTTCACTAACATATTTTGAAAGCGAATATACGTTTAAACAATCAGGCGGCATATCCTCTTTCAGCGGGCATTTATTTGCAAGACCATAGATGCTTGAAGAAGAAGAAAATACAATATTTGTTATATTGCTTTTTCTCATAAATTCAAGAACATTAAACATTCCTGTAACATTTGTATCATGTGTCAACTGAGGATTCAAAATAGCAGGTTGAATACGTGCTACCCCTGAAAGCATAAACACACAATCGATTCTATCATTGTTAGCGGTCAAATAACGAGAAAGATAGTCTAGATCGCTCTTATCTGTAATATCTAATTTTAGAAAATTAAACCTATCATGCTTTTCAAGCATGTCTAAATTTTCATTTGTACCTGTCGATATATTGTCAACACCAAAAACATTATGCCCGTCTTCAAGTAATCTTTCTGATAAATTAGATCCTATAAAACCCAACGATCCAAACACAATAAAATTGCTCATAAATTTGTCCTAATTCATTTAGTATTCTGCAATTTCTTTTAATACTCTATCAGCTATTTTTTCTGCACTCAGTCCATATTTTTCATACAAATCATTTGGAAAACCTGATTCTGGAAAAATATCATTTAAGCCGATTCTAACTAATCTGGAAGGACATAAATCAGTTAAAACTTCAGATATAATCGAACCTAAACCACCAACAATTGAATGATCTTCAATCACAAAAAGAATCTCAGATATTTTTGCTGAACTAATAATTAAGTCTTTATCTATTGGCTTTAGTGTATGAAAATTAATTACTTCAACTTTATAATCTTTTATTGAATTTTCGATTAATGCTGCTGCATTCAAAACATCAGAAAGAATACATCCAGTAGAAAATAAAGTTATTGTATTGCTTTTTCCTGAACCGTGCATTACTACAGCCCCCTTACCAAACTCAAAAATAGTTTCTGAATATAAAACATCTTCAATCGGTTGACGACCTAAACGAAGATAATGTGGAGAATCCAATGTTGTTTCACATAAATATTTAATACACTTTATTGTTTCAGAATAAGTTGCAGGATTCAAAATTTTCATATTTGGAAGAGCACGCATTATAGAAACATCTTCAAGACCCATCTGTGTCACGCCGTCACGTCCAATTGCCAATCCAACATGAGTTCCGACCAAAATAACTGGACAATTAGGATATGCTAAACTACATCGAATTATATCATATCTCCCAGAAAGAAACGAAGCAAAAGAACCCAAAAATACCTTATATCCATACTCTGAAAGACCAGAAGCAATTCCGATCATATTAGCTTCAGCAATGCCAATCTGAAAAAACCTGTCTGGAAATTTTTTGCCAAATTCAGCAAGTTTTGTTGCTTTTCCTAAATCAGCATCAAGAACAATAATGTTCTCATATTTTTCTCCTATTAAAGGAAGAAAATCGCCAATAGCATCTCTAGTTGATTTCATTTAATTTATCAAAAAATTCTATATCTTTGCACGGTGCAGAATCACAATCATGACAATAACCGTGTGCAATTAATTCTTCCAATTCTTCTAATGCATTTTTGTATTCTTCGTCGTTTGGAACTCTAGCATGCCAAGAAGAATTTTCCATAAACGAAACACCCTTGCCTTTAATTGTATCTAAAATTAGGCACAAAGGTTCTACTGTACGATAATGTAATTGTGTTCTAATTTCTTTCATACTATGACCATCTACCATTCTACAATTCCATCCAAAACAGCTAATTCTCTCTCTTAGGTTATCGTACATAATGCTATAGTCTTTTGAGCATCCGTCATTTTGCCCCTTATTCCAATCGATAAAACAAACCAAATTCTTTAACCCAGTTTTTGGAAAATAGGATAACGCTTCCCAAATTTGGCCCTCTTGAATTTCACCATCGCCAAGAATACAAAATACAATTCCGTCTTCATTTTTTAAAGATTTACCTAAAGCGTGGCCTATAGCAATACTCAATCCTTGCCCTAATGAGCCAGTGGTGGCGTCCAATAAAGGCAATCGTAATTTATCAGGATGACCTTGCAGCGGTGAATTAATCTCACGAAATAAAGATAAATCTTTGTCGCTAATCTTTTTTAATTCATGCAAAACAGCATAAATTATTGGAACTGCGTGTCCTTTTGATAAAATCAATTTATCTTTTCCGCCAATATCATAATCAGAATAAAGAACAGCAATAAGTTCGGCAATAGAAAAAGAGCCACCTATATGTCCTGATTTTTTATCATAAACCATTTTTAAAACTTTTTTTCGCAATATATTTGGATCAATTTGCATCTTGAACTCTCTTTTTTAATAACCCAACAGCAATATGAGTAAGCTTTGACAATATATCTTCGTAATGAAAATTATTATTATTATTCCCAGTCTGGCCGGGAAACAAAGACATACCGTCCAAAGCTATGGTTAAATCAGCAAACTCACTACATTTATTTATAGCATTTCTCGTTACAAGTATTATCTTCATCTCCTTTTGTTTTGCAAGTTTAAATGCAGATAATATATTTTTAGAATTACCAGAACCAGACATGCCAAATAATATATCTCCGCTATCTCCTTGATATTTCAGTTGTTCTGAAAAAACAAACTCAAATCCCAAATCATTGCTAACTCCTGTTAATGTAGCTTGATCACAACAAAGATTAACACATTTAAATTTATTTCTTTGTACGTTCTGTACGTTTTTATCTTCCGATGTAAACGGGTGCATATTGAGATCTACTACCAAATTTAGGGCAGAAGCTACATTTCCGCCGTTTCCGCAAACAAATATAGTCTTCTCTTTATCATATGCTTCAAATATCATATCAACAAATTGAATAATTTTTTCAGTAGATATACTGTTAAACGCTTCTAAAGATTCTTTTTTATACAATTCTATTAATTTTTTCTTATTATCTGTGCCTAATTTTTTAATTTTAAATATTGATTGATCGTTGCAAGAAGAAAAAGTTTCAGCTTCATAACCTGTTTTACTTAAAAATTCTTTCCACGCTTTAGCTTCGCCATCGGCAACATATTCATCAAAAATAACAAATGTATTTTCTCGCAATAGGGGCTCGCAAAAAGATAAAGATTCAACAGCAGACATGTAAAGATCTGAATCTATATGAATTAATGCTGCTTTTGAAATAATTTTTTGTAATTCTTTAGTTAAAGAATCCTTAAAAAATCCCTTAATAAGAACAATATCTTCAATAGTTCCAAGTTTATTTTTTAACTCAGAACAAGTATTTTCATAAGATGAACAAGCTTCTCCAACACTCCAGATTCCTTCACTATGAGGAAGTCCTTGAAATGAATCAAATCCGTATATATAATGTGTCATTTTATTTAATCTACAAAAATTTACAATTTCAAATAATGATCCGCCTTCATAAACACCAAATTCAAGAATAGACCCAGAAATTCCATTTTGTTTGATAAACATCAAGCATTCATTTATTTTTCCTATTTTCTGTATAGATACAGCCTGTTTCATTGACTATATACCTATTTAACTATTTTTATTCATTTTCTATTGTAATCATCTTCTATTCTGACAAGATCATCAACTTCTGGGGTGCTACATTCGATAAATACCAAATCTTCAAGTGCTTCAACTCTATGTTTTACAGTAGCCGGGATATCAAGTATTGAACCAACGTCCAAATCAAATTCTTCCAATTTATTACTCACCTCTAATGTAACTCGGGCCTTACCTGATAATACAAACATTGCTTCTCTCTTAACATTATGATATTGTAAACTTGATCTGTGTCCCTTATTAATAAAAATATGCTTCATGCAAAATTTGTCATTTAATACTAACCAAACTTCTTTCCCATATGCTTTTTCAACAATTTTATAAGGCTCATTAAACATTCAAACACCTCTTTCTAGTTCTTTGTATAATAACCATTTTGCATAATAAAATAAATGCCTATCTAATGGATTTTCATGCAAAGGAGACATATTAAGCAAAACAATATGAGACAATATTTTTGTTTTTCTCAGAGAGAAATTATTTTCAATTAACCAATTGTCAAAAATTTTCAAACAATTTATAAAAGATTCACTAATTTCAATATTGACATCAATTTTATTATTTTTTTCCTTAATAAAGAATTTATCATCTTTTATACTATTTCGTGACCATAATAGGCTTGCATAAAGTTTTGCAAAATCATAATAAATATCTCCATATTCAATCAATCCAGAAAAATCCTGCCTCCAATCAATAAACTTAAATTCTTTTTTGTCTGTATGTATAATATTTCCTAAAGCTAAGTCACCATGAAACCTGCTTGGAAAACCGCTACATAACCACTCCCAATCTATTAATTCAAAAATATCTTTAATAAGCGGGATATTCTTTCCGTTTATAACATTTTGTTGATCAATGATATTCACTTTTTCATAAAGTTTATTTAACCTTGAAATTGTTTTGTCATAATAAAAATGTTTACAGGCATCTTTAAAAATTATTTTTTGTATTTCATTCAATTCAATTTTATCATAAAAATTCCAAAAATGACTTTTAACAGTATTTAAAAACAATAGAAAAATTTCATCTAAATTATTAATTCCAAATAAATCTTTGCCATTAATAAATTCATATTTGTAAAAGTTCTTTTTTGAATCAATTATCTGAGGAACTATATTATTAAGATATTTTGTACGAATAAGTCTTTCGTTAACTATACTTTCATTACAAAAATATTTAATAACATAATCGTCAAGAAAATATATTTCTTCATCTTCTTTGTCTAAGTTTTGAATGCCATTATTATAGCACAATTTTGCTAATTGCAACCCTTCTTCGTTTCCTGTATCAACCCATTCAATTTCAACAGCAGGTGCGCTTCTAATTTTCAAAATAGCAGGAGCAACCTGTAATTCATTTTCAATAGAGATATTTTCTTTTTTTAGATTATTCCAAAATTCTTTATATTCCTTTATATACGCAACACCAGTAAATGCCCATTTCGTTCCATTGTTTGTTTTATTAAAATATTCAATTATTTCATCATCTTCATCAAATTTAATAGTACAATATTCATCTTTCCTGTTTTCGTCAATTTCACAATATCCAGACCAGCCATGACGTAACCTCAAAAGATATTGCCAATAAAAAACAATTGCATCACAAGAAACAAAATAAAAAGGACATTGAAGATAACTTTGACAAGACAGCAGAGAATATCCTGGACCTGAACCTGGACCTTTGAATTTATCAACATCAACAAAAATAAACTTTCTTTCCGGATATACTATTTCAAGGTATTGTTTGACCAAACTACCCCGATATCCCAAAGCAATAACAAATTCTACTTCTTTTGGAAAAGAATCAATAGTATATGATATAACTGCCTTATTGCCTACTTTCAAAAGACATTTATTAAAATTTTTTGTTTTGTTGCCAAGACGTAAACCTTGACCGGCAGTTAAAACAACAACACGATATTTATTAAATATCTCCATGTTTTTCTAAATATTCTTTAAATAATTTATCGCATTTTATCAAAAAAATTTTGTCTTTAAAATATTTTCTAACTTCTTCTCGATTAGAGTTAAACTTTTTTGCAATAAACTCTCGGTAATTAGGAGAACCATAATGTGTTATATATCGATGTTGTCTCGGAACGTCAAACCCGTGTATCTGCTCAAGATAGCCATCATCATATAGCCCAACACCACGCCATCCTTTAATTAGCGGGTCAATAGAGTCCATATATTCAGTAGTTAAAGTAATTTTATTCCAGTATTCTCCCGGAGGGTATATTTCTTTGGGATACATTCCTTCGTCAGGATAAGGCAAATAAGAATTTAATATATTGCAAAGTTTATCAAATATTTCTATATTTTGTTTTTTTAATTCAACAAATTCCTTAATATTTCTAAATCCACCTATTTGAAAAAGACAGTCAGCTTTAATCAATAACCTGTCACAATCTACCAGTTTAAAAATTTCAGGAACTTTACCTGGATAAATTAACTCTAATGCATATTTTAAAAACACACATTGGACAGAATGCCCTTTAACAGAATAATAGTCTCGCCAAAATTGATTTCCTATAGAAACTCTTCCTATTGGAAGATTTTTAAAGTGAGTATTCTCTATAATTTGTTCATAATATCCGCTATTCATCCGATCAACAAATACTTTGAGCCAATCTTTTCTTTCAACGTGACAATCATCATGCATAAAAAAATAGTATTGATAATCTTGATTTTCTTTCCATGCAATGTTATATGTTACTTCAACTCTGTCATCTACAACGGTTTGTACTTTATATTTTTTTGAAAATTCATCTAAAGCAAACAAATGTTTTTTATCGTCACTTTCAGTATCTAACAATAAAAGATCATATTCATAACCAGAATCGTTTTTCTCAATAGATTCAATTAAATGACGAAGCATCACCTCATTATTTCTGGTAACAATCGTAACTAATATCTTATTCTTCATAATATAACTTCTTTTTTCCACTTTTGATCATATTGCCATCTCAAGGCAATCAATTTATCAAACAATTCTCTATTGTTTTCATAATCATATTCACATTTTTCAATATCTTTATGATACTCTTCTGGTAATTTTGCATAAAGAAGAAAAACTTTTCTTAAATTGCCTATCTCTTGAGAAGAAATTTGTGGCATTTTCAGAACCGAAGTGCTTGTAAAAGTTTCTAACGATTCTTTTCCTGTTATATAGCCTTTTTCAATACACAAATTTGTCAAAGGCGCTCCAGGAAGAGGTTGAAATATACTAACACTATTAATATGTGAATTTATTCTGCGACAAAGCTTAACTGTTGAAAAAATATCTTCTCTTGTTTCCGTAGGAAGCCCTACCATAAAATAAGCATTGCTCCTAATTCCGTATTTATTCAATAAATCATAGGCTCTAATTATATCATCGATGTCCGCTCGCCTGTCGCATATTTCGTTCAAAATTCTTTTACTACCAGACTCAACACCCATGCCAACCTGAAAGAAAGGAGCTTGAAAAGATTTTAATATTTCTAACCTTTCTTCGGTAACGGTTTCAGATCGTGTTTGAATCAAAAATGGTTTCCGTACCTCTTTAGCATATCTATTAGCAAATTCTTTTAATATTTTGATTGGCTGAGCTAAAAAACATTCTGAAGTAAAATTGAAAATATCGGTCTTTAATTCTTCAATTGCAATTTTAAAATTTCTGAAAGTAGAATCTAAAGGTCTGCTACAAACATATTTACCGAGACCCTTATATGCTTGCTTTAATGCACTGTTTCCACAATATTCACAGGACCACGGACATCCACGGGAAACTTCCATCCAAAACATTCTAACCATTTTGCCATCAAATGGATGAATAAAATATTCATCCCCATATAAAGAATAGTCTGTATCAACTCTCCATAATTTATCCGGAGACAAGAGATATTTTTTCTTATTTTTTATTATTTGTTCTGTTTGTCTATCTCTGTAATATGTCCCCTCAATATTATCAAGCTTTTCATTATTTTCTTTTTTTATCAAAATTTCTTCAAATACAGATTCACCTTGACCAATACAAACCAAATCAAACAATCCTTTATTTATTACTTCTTCTGGACAAAAAATAGAATGAACACCACCAATAGCAACCAACGTTTCTTTAGAAATTTGTATTTTAGACAGAAATGTCATAAGATATTCAAAATCGCAAGACATAGCGGTAATACATAAAACATCTGGCCGTATATCATTTATAACATTCTGCAAATCAAAAATCAATTGCTCGCAAGAATATCTTACTTTAGCTTGTTTTTCAACAACCGGCAAAAACCCACCAGTTTTTTCTTTGTCTTCAATAGAATCTTGTCTTTTTTCGTAATAAGTTGTATCAAAATAATACATTTGCCAACCACGGTTCTTAGCTATGCCAGCAAAAATAGGAATAGCCATTGTAATAGTTGGTTTATTTGCTGTATTTGGAAAAACAAACAATATCTTATTCATTATTTTTCAAAAACTCTAATATATTTTTATACAATAACTCAACAGAAAGCCCTGCAAGATTTCTCAAATATTCTTGATCGCCAGCAGTATGAATAAACATATCTCTTATTCCAAATCTTTTAAATCCAACAAAAATTCTATCTTCCATCAAACATTCAGCAACTGCACCACCAAACCCGCCAACAATAGTTTGTTCTTCAACAGTTACAACATTTTTAGTTTGACGACACATGTCAGCGATTAAGCTTCCATATAAAGGTTTAACATAAGGTACAGAAACAACTGTAGATTTTATATCTTTTTTTCTTAATAAAGCATTCACCGAATCAACAATAGATAAAATGCCCCCACAAGAAAATATTATAAGATCTTCAAAATCTTCACTCTCATTAACACGTTTAAGTATACCTTTTGATAAAGACTTATGAACTTTCGGTTCACCGCCACGGCCTAATCTTATATAGGTTGGTGCATGACCTAGCCAAGAAGATATAATTATATTTTCTGTTTCAAGGGAATCGCCAGGACAAAGAACATTAAGATTTGGAATTGATCGCATTACAGAAATATCTTCAATTCCGTGATGAGTCGGCCCATTAAAACCATAGGCATAACCTCCCCCAACACCAACAATTTTAACATTAAGATTATTATACGCAACGTCGTCTCTTATTTGTTCACAACATCTTAATGTCGCAAATGGAACAATAGAATAAACATAGGGTCTCATACCAAAACTTGCTAAACCAGCAGCAACACCAACCATATTGGCTTCAGCAATTCCAACATTATAAAATCTATTAGGAAATTTTTTTGCAAAATTGTCAAAAATTTTATAGCCAAGATCAGCGGTCAACAAAACAATACGTTCGTCCATTTCAGCTAATTCTGTAATTGTATTGATAAAGGTATTACGCATTATTTATTTCTTTAAAAGCAGAAGAAAGTTCTTGTTCATTCGGAAAACGATAATGCCATTCTAGTTCGTTCTCCATAAAAGAAATACCCTTTCCCTTAATAGTATTGGCAATAATTACTCCTGGTTTAGTTAATGTTTTTAATTCATCAAATGCTCTTAATAAACATCCTATATTATTCCCGTCTGTTTCAATAGCATTCCAGCCAAACGATTTCCATTTATCAACCATATTTAATCTATCTACGAATCCAGCACATTGCATATTATTTCTATCAACAATAGCAATAATATTATTTATATTAGCGTTTGCCGCAAACATTGCTGATTCCCAAACAGATCCTTCATTGCATTCACCATCGCCAAGAAGAACAAATTCATTACCTTTTATATTTCTTATTCTTCTGGCTAACGCACGACCCAAAGAAATTGCAAGTCCGTGACCAAGAGAACCTGTACCGATTTCTATACCAGGAACTCCATGAATAATTCCACACGGAGGATGTTCTGGAAGTTTCCCTCCATTTTTGGCATATTGATCTAATAGAGAAAGACCAAAAATTTTCTTTTCAGCCAAAACAGCATAATAAGACATACATCCATGTCCTTTACTTAAAATAAAATAATCTTCATACATATCCATAACTTCAAAAAATAAACAACATAAAATATCCACACAAGACAAAGCAGATCCAATATGTGGTGATTTAGAATTATGTGCCATAGTCACAACATGTGAACGAATTTTTCTTGACCAACTTTCAAGAATTTTAATTCTATTTTCTCTGCTATCTGTGTGTCTATTGCTGCAATTTAAACAATAACCGTATATGTCGTTGTCATAACTGTTTTCTACGGTCACAATGTATCCTTTCTCTGATAATTTCGTACCCATTCTATAGTATTTTCCAATCCTGTTGCAATATCTACAGAATATTTCCATCCCAATATTTTTATTGTTTTTTCACAATTAGAAACCCATCTTGAATGATCCCAACTTCTTTTATCTTGTCCCCATAAACATATTGGACTGTAATTGGTTAGTCTAGACACAATATTCACAACTTTCCGTATTGTGGTTTGAGTTCCTGTTCCAATATTAAAAATTTGACCAGTATGTTTAATGAGTTTATCAACGTCCGTGCAAATATTAACAACATCATCAATATAAATAAAGTCACGAACAACATCCGGAGAAGACAGTTTCAATTCTTTTTTATTAAGACACGCATCAATAACAGAAGGAATCAATCTATTTTTTCTTTCATATGGCCCATATACACTAAAAAAACGCAGCGTAATCACGGGATGTTTTTCGACTAGCCCATATGTTTGAACCAAATTCGTTTGAGTCCCTTTAGAAAATGAATGATAACTGTTTGGGTTCAATATATCAAATTCAGACATTGGAATATTTTTAAAACCATATTCTGATGAACTACCAGCATTAACAAATAATTTATAATCACAACAAGATAATGCTCTCAATAAATTCCATGTTCCGATAATATTTGTTTGAAAATCGTCTTCGGCACTATCGGCAGAAGAAGAAGCTATATTTGCTGCAAAATGATAAATAATATCAGGGTTTATTTTTTCAACAATCTTTGAAAGTTTTTCTTCATTACATAAATTAACTTCATAACAATCAAAAGCTTGTTTCCAGCCATTCATATTCAGTCGCCAAGTTGAACCTCTATTCAATAAGACGCTAACAGAATAATCGTGTCTCCACAATTCTTTAGCAACAGCGCTGCCCAAAAATCCTGACGCTCCTGTCAAAAGAACTTTATTCACGATTTCCTCAAAACAATAAGATTATGATCACCACCAGCAGAACCAACAAGCCCACACACTTCGTTATATAATAATTTAAAATTATATTTTACTATATTTAAATTAGACAACCACACAGAAGGCGACCATCTATTGTCGCCACTATTTCCTTCATGACACATCCAATACCCTCCATTCTTTAATGTAGGCCACAATACTTGCGTTATACGATTAGCGTCGTAAAAGTCTATATCATCTAAAAATCCAATATGCTGTAAAACATATGTAGAAAAAATAAGATCATATTTTTGAGATAAAATTTCTTCATCAATGTCCAATGAAACGTAATATCTGTCTTCTGAAAATTGTTGCGCTTTAAAATATTTTAATCCAACAGGAGATGCATCAAATCCATAAAACTTAATATGTTTTGTTTCATTCATAAAAAATTGAGCATTCCGTCCACAACCAAATCCAATCTCAAGAACTTTCTCACACTTATCAATAAAATCTTGTTCCCAAATATCTGATAATACTTTTTGACGAAAATCCGTCGGTGTTGTAGCTCTATCACTTCTCAAATGCCATACATTGTCCGGTGTATATTTATTTAAACTTTTCTCTTCATTTTTAAATCCAGGACGAACAAAATTTTCATCATCAAAATTAATATTACCAATATTTTTAATTTTCATTGCAATTTAAAATTCTTCATTTTAATAATTTGTTCTTTAATTTCCGGAATATGATCTTTTAAATATTTGCCCCATAATTCATATTGCGTTTTCAATACTCTATGACAATAATCGCCAGATTCAGTTTTTTCAATCTTTATTTGAAGATCGTAAACATCGTTAATCATATTTAATAATTCATATTTAGAAACAGAATTTGGAGAAAATACGTGCCTAATTCCTTTCCAATAATTTTTATCTTCAATTATTAAGGAAATTAATTCAGACAATTGAAGACAAGAAATCCCATTCCAAAGATGATCAATAAATCCTTTTATCTGTTTTCCTTTCTGCGTCTTTGCCCATTCAATTAAACTTCGAGACTGGCCAATTTCCTCTCCGATAATTGAAGTTCTAATTACAGAACAGTTACTTGGCTCACCTAATAATTTACTTTTACCATATAGATCAGTTGCTGTGTCTAATTGATATTCATAATAGGGTTCACGAGATTTTCCAGAAAATACACAATCTGAAGATATATGACATAGTTTTATATTATTTTCTTCACAAATAGATGATAAAAGATGCGGAAAAACTGAATTAACAGAAATTGTTTGAGCAGAACCTGCATCTGAAACTCTCGGTTTAATCACACCCGCACAGTTAATAACAACATCAATTCCAAACAATATAGGATACGTATGCAAAAAAGAATATAGCTCTTCTTTTTTTCTAACAAGAGAAAGATCTAACTGTTTTCTATCAACGGTAGAAACATCGTATTTGGAAGATAAATATGTCTTCATGTACCTACCAAGCATGCCATTCGAACCAAAAATAAGAATATTCATGTGTGCTTATATAACCCTTCTCTTATCTATAATCGTTATTCCAATTTCCCCATTGATCAAATGGATATCTTATATCGTCTATTAAGCTTTCTTCAAGAATTGAAGTAGAATAAAATATAATTTTAGTATCTTTTTCTAATGTCTTAAATCCATTTGCATATCCTTTAGGTATAAATAATATTTGAGGTTTTTTGCTAGATAAAACAAATTTTTTAACTTCTGAATTTCTGAGATTGTTTTTCTTTACATTAACAATATAAATTAAGATACTGCCGGAAATAACGAAAACATACTTTGATTCATTTTTGTGATAATGAAATGCTCTAATAAATCCTTGCTGATGATTTTCAATAACATAAAATCTTTTGATTCCTTTAAAATCAAAATCATTCACAAACGATAAACAGCCTCTATCGTCAACAAATAAGTTTCCCTCTATGATTCTTGGTTTTTCTTCTGTATCCATTATATTCTCATATTTGAAAGATACATTCCGTTATTATACACAACACTATTGGGATTTTTAATCCTGCCGCCATAAAGCAACATTGCCATATTTTTTATCTCCGATAAAACAGAATAAATTGGAGTATAGCTAAAAGTATTTCGAGCTTTTTGAGTATTAACCTTATAATTTCTTTCATCTTCGAATAGGATATCCGTTCTTTTAATTTCTACATTAGGAAAAACCAAAAAAATGTCGTCAGCAATACTAGAAATCGTTGCATTTTTATAAGCCAAGTTAAATAAACCAAAAGCAGGTGACTCGCAAGCTTCTGCCAAATAATATGCAACATCACGAACAGAAATTAATGGCCTATATTGATTTCCTCCGTTGACAACAATTTTATTTTCTACAAATGCTTTAATTGTCAAAGTATTTACAACAAGATCGGATCTAATTCTGGAATATTGATCACCGACACCAAAAACAGTTCCAAGTCGAAATACAACGCCCCCTCTCTCAAGAACATATTTTTCTGCTCTAAGTTTTGTTGAAGCGTAGATAGACAAAGGTTTTGTCGGTCCTATTTCGTCAACAAGTTCTTCATTTGCCCCATAAACGCTAGCGGTACTCATAAAAATAATTTTCTTTTCTTTTGGCAATTGTTCGCAAATATTTTTTACTGCCAAAAAATTAATTTCTTCAGTCAATCCAGGATTAACCGCACACGCACCATCACCCACCAATGCAGCCAAAAGAACAACAACATCACAACCTTCAGCGGAGTTAACAACCTTTTTAGTATCTCTAATATCTCCATTTACAAAATTGAGACGCTTAAAATATCGATCTTCGTAGAGTAGATTATCATAAACTGTAACCTCGTGATTGATTGACAAGACATCAGATGTAACACCCCCAATATATCCTGCACCTCCTAGAACTAATACTTTCATCATTCGCCCTCAAACACATTATCTGAAACTTTTTCATATTTTTGACCTATTTTCATTTTATGCCTAAATTGTTCAATTGTTATTCCCCACTTATCATAAAATCTTTTTTGTCCATCTAATCTATTCAAAGGCAATTTTGATACCGTTTTGCATGAGAAATGAAAAATTGTCGGTTTTGCTAATTCAATAAAATGACGACAACCAGCTTCATATGCAGAAATTGGTATATCATGGTCAGTTGCAATGCCGTATTGATAGCCTGTATCTGCGCCGCCAAAATCATTCCACAATTTCCGTGATAAACAAATTGGATGCGAATATTGAATCGATTCTTCATGATTTGCTTTAATTTTAAAATAATAATTCAAAAGCTTATCCTCGTCAAAACTTTCCCAATCGGATCCACAATTAAAAATTTGATATTCGGGATTATTACCGATCGGCTCAATAAGTCTACTTGAAATTATGAATTTATCAATATTTTGAGATTCAAACTTTTTAATTTGCTTTAACAACGCAATATCCCAACCGGGAAGAAAAAACATATCTGCATTTATATCCACAATAAAATTATATTTTGCTTTTTCAACGGCAAAATTAACCGCAGAAACACCTAAATTCTCTTCGCTTCGTGAATAAACAATTTGTTTTTCTTGAAGCCATTTTTCTGTACCGTCTTCACTTCCGTTGTCATGAACAATAAATTCACATGGAAGTTTTGTATATTTTTTGAAACTGCTATATAATAATTTCAAATAGTTAAGATCGTCCCATGAACATAAACAAACCGAAAACATTATTTTTTGCCCCATTTTATAGAGTTCCAAAATCTTTCATGAAAATAATATAAAACAAACCCTGTTATATTTGCGATTATGGAAATTTTCAATGATTGATAAAATTCATTCAAAAAGATAAATGCAACAATAAACCCATTGATAACCGATAATATTCTCCAGACAATGCTTTTTAACAGGGATCTGTATTTTGTTTCAATCATCAAACATAACCCTTTTCTTCATTTAATTCATTCAAAGAAAGATATTCTTGAATAAGTTCTTTTGAAATCTTACTGTTTACCATAAGATCTCCTGTTTGATGATAAAAATATTCATATGGTTGTTTATCTAAAGGAAAACCTTGTTCAAGCAGATCATAATACATTTTTGTTCCATAATACGGGCTCAATATACTTAATGAATAATAATTTGCTTTTATAGACTTTGCAAGGCTTATCGTCTGTCGAAGATCGTCATCTGTTTCGCCAGGAAAACCAGCCATTAAATATGCTGTATATGGAACTCCTGCTTCTTCAAGCATATGACAGCCAGCAATTATCTCTTCTCTGGTTTCGTCTTTTTGAATTTGTTTTAATATTCTCGGACTTCCTGATTCAACTCCAATCTTTGCACGAACACAATTTGCTTCCTTCAATAATTTACAAACTTCTGAGTCTAAATGATCTGTTCTCATTTCTGCTTTAAATGGCATATCTAACTTCTCATCAATCATCATTCGAAGAATCTTTTTAACTCTTTCCTTATCAATTGTAAAAACATCGTCAACAAAATATAGTGCACTATTATCTTTTATAAGAAGTTTATCCTTTGTTGTCGTGTTTGCAGATTGAGAATAATCATAATCTTTTTGCTGATCCCAATAATTTTTTTTTAAATATCTCAATTCAGATAAAACAGATTCAGGAGAACGATACTGTGTTTTATTTCTTTTCCAAGAATAAGGACTAGCACAATAATTGCAACGATATGGGCATCCTCTAATTGTTACCACATACGAAACATCAACGGTTTTCTTTTGTTCTTCCGTCAATCCCCAAAATTTATCTCTTTCAGGAAAGGGCAAAGCATCACAATCAAGAACTTCTGCGTCTCCGTTGTGAACAATAAAACCAAGTTTATTGCGATAAGCAACCCCTTTTATGTATTTTGGATCCTTCTCGTTAACAAGATCAAGAGTAACATATTCTCCCTCTCGGATAATCTGATAATCAATATATTTCAGTTTCGCAAGCAATCCTTTGTCAAGCGTTGAATGCGGTCCTCCCACAATTTGTTTAACAAACGGAATTCTTTGCTTGACCTTTTTTGAAATAATATCAACAGTTTTTACATTTGCTGTATAACAAAAATAACCAACAAAATCAGGTTTAAAATCTACTATTTTTTGTGCCACTTCTTCCCAAATTTTATGATCTTCCTTCTTAAAATATTCTGTATAATCTTGAAATTTATTAAATAGTCCTTTCAAATTCTCATATTCTTTTCTATCCATAAAATCTGCATTATAAATCCATGCATCGTGACCATTTTGATTTAAAACAGCAACAACATAAGAAATTCCAAGATTGTTTCCGTTATAATGTGAACCAAGCAATCGATAAAACGGAAGATTTACTCCCAAAAAACGAACAGACATTACAACACCTTATCATATTTAATAATTCCGCCCATGTGACCATTTAGTCTAGATTCTTTTCCAGATATATATTTTACATTATATCCTTTCTTTTCAAACAATTTCATTTGCAAACAACGATCCCAAAAATTTTCACTATTTTGATCATCAAAAAAAACAAAAAATCTATCATTTTTGCATTTTTTAAATTCAGTTAGCTCAGAAAACATATGTTTAAACGTATGCAAACTATCGTGACAGTACAGATGAAATATTCTATTATAGTCATCATTTTCATTTCTTAGAAACTCAACAGAATCCACTCCGGTCTTTAAATGCCACGTAGGAGAATCTTTCCATTTTTCTGGAACCAACTTTGCAACCTCATTCATATCATTTGACAATTCCAGAGATCTCATTATTCCACCATTTCTGCTTACAGCTTCCAATAAAAATACTGTGGAATATCCACCAGCAACACCCGTTTCACATATCATAAAAAGATCATAATATCTAATCAAACAATAAAGAACGCAGGCGTTCAATGTTGTCGCTGGACCTCCTAATTTAGTATCAACTTTCCAATCAAAATTTACAGATTGTCTAAAATTAATTAGATCCATAAGCGACTCATTTTTACATAATTCTTGCTCAATGTATTTGTCCCACAAATCTTCTTTTATGTTAAAACATAATTGTACATCTGCAATACCTATTTTACATAATTCTTCTATCTCTTTCAATTTATTCATAAAATTTTTAACTCTTTCAATCTTTTTTTATCCCAAAGTTCACTATTTGGATATTCCTTGTGAAACCAATCCCATTTCTCTTTTGCATCCTTTCGAAAATATCCTTTTATTTCAATCCATTTATTTTCTTTTATCAAATAAAAATCTGGTCTGTACGTTTTATTATTAGGTAAAATAAAAATTTTCGGCTGCCATTCATATTCAATTATACAATTATTCAAATATTGCAAAACTTTTTTCTCATAATTTCCAACCCAAATACAATTTGCTTCTGTTTTCCAGTGTTTTATGATTCCAGAATTATTCATAGATAGCGCAATTTTATCTTGAATTTCTTTTACTTTAGAACAATGATCTACTCCATATTTATTCATCATATAAATAGATAATTCTGTTCTGGTTTGTGCACCTCGACAACCACAAGAAATTCTTTTACCTTTTTTTAAACTTCTTGCCGATACAATAATATTATTGCCACATTTACAAAAACAATTCCAAAAAGCCGTTTCCTTGTTGGTGTGAGAAAAAGATACAACAGTTAATAATCCAAATATCTCACCTAAAAGATTTTTATATCTAAATTTATTTTTATTATAACATCCACAAGATTTAGTTTCTCCTTTTATAATACACGTAGAACTAGTTATAAATTCTTTTCCGCAATCACACAAACATTTCCATCGAGCGCCAGGTCTAACATCAAAAATTCTCTCTTTTATTACAAAGAAATAAAAACGCTTATCTTGCAAATTGATGAAAGGTGGCATTTATAAACTATTTTATCTGATTTTAAACAATTTCCACATTTTTATTTGACTCTCAGCTCAAACGGAATAAGTCCCGGATGATATTGTCCTGGATGACAAATGTCTGGATATTTAGCTTTCCATTTCTCAACGAAATATCGATACGGCCAATCTTTATCTTTGTCGATCGTCTGCTGGCTATTTGACTTCCCCTGCAAATGATAAATAAGGCTGTCATATATCATGTAAAATCTTCGAACGTTATGGTAATAACAATCCTGAATAATATCATCGTCAGAACAAAAAGAATGATATTTCTCGTCAACACCGCCTAGCCTTTCCCATAATTTCCTGTGCATAAAAAATGGCATTCTAGCGTTGACAACGATTTTATTTTCAACAAATTGTTTATATTCTTTTAATAGTTTTTCCTCCTGAAAATTATTCAATTCGTTGCCATAATCCTTTCTTATTTGACTTTTCACATGACTATATCCCGGTTCAATACTTCTGCTGCACAAAAGAAAAGAAATTGGTGCCAAATTTAGGCAGGCAGAAAGGAGAGCTGTATCCCATCCAGGGAGAACGTACATATCTGTATGACAAAGATAAAAATATTCACCTTCCGCAACCTTTGCACAATCGTTAAATGCTTTATTTAATCCAACATTTTCATTATTTGAGAGTCTTAATTTGACGGTTATATTTTTGGGAACCAATTCTTTTGCCCCGTCAATCAATATCTTTTCTATATCTTCTCCGTTGCCCGTATTATCATAAAGAATCAGTTCAACATTTTCCTTCGTATTTCTGCATAATCCTTTAAAAAAAACATTATAAAGCAAATCTTTTGATCTGAACGCAGGAAGAAAAATAGAAATTTTTGGATTCATTCTTTGTCATTAAAAGGAAGAGATAATTGACATTCATTTATATTATATTCTTTTAATTCTTGATTCGCAAATAGCGAATTCAACTCATCAACAATCTTCTCCGCACGAACAAAATCAGAATGAGGTTTGTCGGGATAATATGGGGTGACATAATCTTCACACAGCACAACATTTCCGGAATTGATCAAAGAAATTAATTCTTTTGCCAAGGAATATACCCTACTTCTTTTAAAGGTGTCATTGCCAAGATCGGGAAATTTATTCACAGAATTCCCATTTCCTTTAATTTCTTTTTATCCCATAATTCACTATTTGGATATTCTTTGTGAAACCAGTTCCATTTTTCTTCTGCATCTTTTCGAAAATATCCCTTAATTTCAACCCAAAGATCCCGATCTGGAAGATAAAGATCGGGAGTATATCTTGAATTTTCATTAACATAAAAACATTGAGGATGAAAATTATAGTCAATTTTATTTCTATTCAACCATTCAACAACTTGTTTTTCCCAAGTTCCTTTACAAAGAATTTCTTCTTGAGAAAACCAATGTTTTAAAATAAAAATTCGATTAACCTTTTTTATCTGTTTGTCGGAAATAATCTTATCAAAAATCGGATGACCGCCATATTTTTTATTCCAAGTATCTTTTATCTTTCTTTTAACTTCATCTCTGCATCCAGGATTATTTAAAGACATTCGTAATGAATTGCCACAAACAGGACACCAGTGTTGCTCAGTAACTAAACTTTTAAAAGAAGCATTCCAGACATGACCAATAGCACATCTCACAACAAATCTACTATCCCTGTTAACATACTCACCAGAAATTATCTCTCCGTTTGTTAATTCACAATAATTTAATAAATCATTAAATCGAGATTTTTGAGTGTAATTATATTTTCCTATATATTTTTCATAACAATAATCTACCATTTTTGTCTCTCAATCCATTTTTCCATAACTTTTGGATGTTTTCGTTGAAGTTTAAATTTATATTTCGTACTATCTGTCTCTTCTCCTCCAAACTCAAATAATTTTTTTGCAACTTCTTTCACTTGTTCATCTGACTGAACAGCAGGAAATCTTTCTTCTGGCTCTAAAGAATTATAAAGAAGCATCCATAATTTACACCAATTTCCGCCTTTTTTCAATTGTTTAATCTTATTTTCTAAATTATACCAACTGTAATGAAATATACTTGGAAGTTGTTCAAAAATTTGAGTAACAGTTTTTGCATATTGTTCAGGTTCGTGAACTCTCATTGATTCAATCTGATTGTTGTAAAATCCAACATGTGAAATAGGTTGTCCTGTCATTACGTTTATTAGACAACATCCGTCACAATTTTTTGTTGAATAAATTTTTCCTGTAACTTCATTTGTAAGTCTAGCGTGACTACAAATACCATGTGTTATTTCTGGTTTATTTCTTGATAATCGCCATTTCCAACAATTTTTTCTGCCTGTAACATAATTTTCTGTAGACCATAATTCAATTATTGGCAAATGCAAAATGTCAACATCTTTTGGAAATCGTTTTGTCAAAAGCTTAATCTTTTCGTAATCATCCTCGTGAACGACTTCATCGATATCCTGTTGCCAGCAAAACTCATATTCGCAAAGGGCACGAGCAGATGCTTTTTGAATTCCATCAACGCCAGCTTCTGAAAGATCGAATTCATTTTGATAAAGTTTCAAATTTGAATTTTCTTTTGCAATATTTTGTAACAACTCCCAAGTTTTATCTGTAGAAATTCCATCAACAATTACCGTCTCATCCGCAAACCCAAAAGTGCTTCGAATACTTTCCTCGACAGGATAACCAAGATTTAATGCGTTATACGTTGTCAAATAAGCAGAAATCTTTGGGGTTATTCTTTGATATTTAAAATCTTCATTCCGTTTAATCATTATTCAGAACCTCATATTCTTTCAACAATTTTTCACATGCTTTGAAAATTTCCTCTGCCGGAATTTCATTGATCGTTGAATTGCCTTCCGGATTATTTGCACAGCGATTCTTATAACACGGCCTTGAAAAGCATCCTGTTTTTCTTTCGCTTTGCAATAATATATATTTTGCCTTGCTTTTGTCTTTGACCCATGGTCCAGTACACTGTGGAACCGAACATCCAAATATTGCAACAGTCGGAACACTTAATGAACAAGAAATGTGCATGGAAAATGTATCGGGCGAAAGATGCAACAATGATTTTTCAATCACACCGGCCAATTGTTGATAATTCAATTTCCCACGCAAATCAACATCAATATTTTTAAATTCTGGTTCATCGGAAAGACCAACCTGAACAATCTTTAATTCCGGATACAGGCTCTTTAGATTATCAAGAACCTCTTGCCAATCTTCATATCGTCTTCCTTCCCATTGTCCTTTCCCTGATGTGTTATGAAATGTCATATAATTCTCTGGCAATTCAATATCAATTTTTTCCTTGTCAATAAAATAATCACCGAGTTCACATCGACAGAAATTTGCATATTCTTCAGCAAGCAATCGATTATATTGTCCTTTTCTTACCCAATTGCTAAAAATATAGTGAGTGGCTACATTTGGAGTCAAAGCGAGATCAAAAACAGACTCAAGAAGATCAACGTTCAATAGGTTGTCATTCCAAGGAATCACTTTATAAACATCAGGATTATTCTTTAAAATATCTTTATATTTTTCCTGTGTCGCAAAATATATTTTTGCATTTTCAGGAAGCTTCTTTCGCAATCCGTTGATCACCGCCGTGCTTATATAAACGTCTCCTGCGCTCATTGGCATCGAATAAAAAACATTATAATCATTTGGCGTATCAATATAGGAAGCCAGATCCTCTCTCGGAGAGAGCTTGACCATTTGTTTGAGTAGACATTGTTTTATCACATTTAGAAACTCCTGATTTACAAATTGCAGTTCAAATCGGGATCGCACCTCTTTGCCCAATTCTTTTGCCCATTCTGTTGGTTTGAAATAGGAAGAAACCATTTTCTTCATTCGGTGTTTTGCATCATCCTCTTTGACAGCAGCCCATCGAGAACCTTTTATCAATATTGGATCCCAAACAGCAGCATCAGGAATATCTTTCAATTCATAATCCACGGCAGAAAATAAACCCTTCTTCAGAAAATCCAGATGTCCAGACCAATTGGTTGCAATAACGGGTAGTTCACATGCCGCAGATTCAAGTTCTGGGATTCCGAATCCTTCACCGTTCGAAAGCGTTATATATGATTTCACCTGCGGATGATTATATAAGCTCGCCATTTCCTGTTCGGTCAAATATCCGTGAAGGAGCCAGATCGGAGGAAGATCCTCTTTGTCATATCTTGCCGTGATTTCGGAAAGTCTTCGTTTCACATGAAATTCATCAATCAATGAATTCTTGGCCATGCTGATCTTCAAGATCAGGCCAACATCCTTTCTGCACAAAAATGCTTCAATAAAATATTTGACGAGATTCGATATATTTTTTCGATCCTCTCCAAATCCTCCGTTTCCCCATTGACCAACAGTTAGAAAGTTGAACTCCGATTCAAAATGCATGTTCTTCACCTTCTCGGACAATTCATTTTCATTCAGCTTTTTGAATACGTTCCCATCAAATCCCTCATGGCAAACAGAAACAGGAGCGGTCACCTTGAATGTTCCCGCTTCCCCCGTCTGTTCATTTTTCCATTCGATGACGGAATCAACAATGCTTTTCCTACTGTGCTCACTCGGCACAATAACCAGATCCATCTCATTGCATTTTTGAACCCAGACATGGGAAATTCGATCCGTTTCAACACCTGCCGTGATTCCGATATTCACTTTTCCAAGCTTTTCAAATTCGTTGGGAATCGTGCAATGGAGGAAGAGATCCCAATTTTCCTGATTCTGCTGCTTTGCAAACATTCTCTTTTCGATGAGTTTCTTTATCGTGTCCTTCAGTTCGGATTCCTGCGTTTCCCAAGAACAAATTCCCCATTGCAGGGGGTCAACGTGAACATCAAAAATGGGATCGGAAAGCAAGGCTTTCAATATTTGTCTCGAATGAGACCCATATCCTGAATTTGTTAGTAGCGGACTTTTGAACAGAGTCCTTATTTTATTCATGCAGAATATCCGATGGCTGAATGTCAAGGGTTTCACCCCAATCGCCAATATACATTTCCAAATGATATGGAGATTCGCCATAACCATAACTCAAAACCGAAGCATATTCTTCTTTTGCTTCCGTGATGGGTTTATACATATAATTGCGAGAAACAAACTCCACCAATCCTTTATCAATTTTTGTCCATCTTTCTTTCCAGCTTTCAGGAAAATAAATCGTGGAATCCAAACACAAATTAATAAATTTGTCCATATCCGAACGAGCAGCGTGTCGTCTTTCTCTGCGAGAAAATTTCATTTTAACTCTTTGCCAAAGTGTTCTTTTCATATTCATGTTTTATAAAATATTCATTTCCTTTAATTTTTTCTTGTCCCATAACTCGCTATTTGGATGTGTTTCATGAAACCAATCCCATTTTTCTTTTGCATCTTTTCGAAAAAAACCTTTGACCTCAATATAAAGATCTTTTTCTGGGAGATAGAAATCAACAAAATAAACTTTCCCGCTTGGCATAATAAATCGAATATCTTTCTCGTAGTATTCTTTCTGAAAATTAAAATTCAGAACGACTTTGTATTCATAAGATCCTCTGCAAATAACTTGACTTCCGTCTTTCCAGTGATTCAAAATATACTTCTTATTCAATGATTTTGCTTGTTTTAATGAAACATCTAAACATTTTGATGGATTGTCAACACCATATTTTATAAACCACGTTTTCTTTTTATTTTCTATCCCTCTTTTAGGATGTCCGTGACCACGAAAAACATCTCTTGGTCTTGACCAGAAAGAACCATAATCTTTGTCAATAAATTCTGATTTTTCAAAAGAATTCTTATATGTTTCATAATTTATAGCAACGCTATCTCCGTGTACGTTATAAATTCTTTTCTTTACTTCATCTTTTTTTAGTCTATGAATTTCAGACAATTTTTCATATCCTCTTTCTCTTGATGTATTTTTTGCAGAAGATCCAATAACGTATTGGGGTTCTCTCCACCATTCGCCATAATCTTTGTCAATAAATTTTGCTTTTTTACGAGCAGATATATAAGTTTTTTCATCAATAATAATATCATTTCCGTGTAATTTATATAATCTATCTTTTACTTCTTCTATCGACAAAGATTTCATAAATTTTATATTCTACTCAATCGAACTCTTCTTTGGTTACCATTTTCTTTGAATTCTTTAATATATTTTATGAATGCATTGTCCCATTGATTTACCATTTTATCTAGCTTATATCTTTTTAGCACAGATTCTCTTGCACGTTTACCAAGTTCTTTTCTCTGCGTTCTTGTTAAGCTATACATTTGAATCAATGCATCTACAACCTGTTCATGTGAAACGTGATCCGAAAATATATAAGGAATCTGCTGACTTCCAACCAAAAGTTTTGCTGCGGGTTCCAATTGAGCCCCAAATTCCTGCAATCCACCTGTTTTTGAAACAATCGTTGGAGTTCCACACATTAAGCTTTCTAAACAACTAAGACCATATCCTTCCTCAGCGGATATGGTGATCGTTATGTCTGCAATATTATAAAGCATTGCAAGCTTATCAAATGGAAGCTTTTCCGTTGAAAATACAATCTGTGAATTTTTTAGATTGAGCATTTTGCAAACCTCGAAAAGGTTTGCTCCTTCCTGATCATTAGGGTCACAATGCATAAGAAAGAAACACTTCTCTCCATTTTGATCACCAATTTGATCCGCAAATAATTTGAACGCAGCAACAGCGTCGGATGTCTTCTTTCGTCTCGCATTTCTGCTATTATAAAATAAAATGAAGCTATCTGCTTTCTCTTTTCCAAATAATTTCACTCTTTCGTTCCGAACAAGATCCTCGTCAAGAATCTTGAAGAAATTTGGATCAACAGCGTGCGGAATGTATTCGGCCTTGTCCGAAAACCCGAGTTCTTGAACAATGCTATGCGTCAATTTTGATATGCAACCAAGAAATGTGCAAGAATCATAATAAACCTTATTAAATTGAGGGGTTGGAAAGTTGTCCCAAATTGTCCACCAAAGCATTGGAATATTCCGATCAAGCACCTCGTCGGACATTTCAAAAAGCCAAACGTAGAATCTAGGGTCGGTGATAAACCACAATGCATCCGGCTTTTCAAGATCCAATACTTCCCTAAGCATAACTGGGTTTCCATAACCATCT
Source organism: Candidatus Pacearchaeota archaeon (assembly GCA_016188895.1). Classification (GTDB taxonomy): domain Archaea; phylum Nanobdellota; class Nanobdellia; order Pacearchaeales; family GW2011-AR1; genus JACPGZ01. The sequence goes on along the minus strand of JACPGZ010000029.1, from coordinate 3,405 downwards.
GTAGGTAAAATTACCCAGTCATCGCCAAATTCTACAATCTTTACCGGTCTGTAATCCGGATGCTTGATTGCAGCTCCAAATGAAATAAATTGATATCTATCTGTTTTTAAAAGTCCCTCAATAATATATTTGGACTGCAATCCACATCCACTTGGAACAAGCGGATGATCCCCAATCGTTAAAATCTTATATTTATCGGGCTTTTTCGGAACGAGCATTATTTATTCTCTTTCATCTCCTCAATCAAATTCATCAAATCACCATTAAAATTCTTTGCAAGCTCATCCAATGATCTTTGATTGCTTATCGCTGTTCTTTTCGCCATTTCAAGTTCTTTAAACGGGCCAAGACGAAAAATTTTTGGAATCAATACGAGATAGGAACCATCCTCGATCTTCACAATATTTCCATATTTTTCATGAATATGATATTCCTGTCCGTTCTCTTCAACAACCTGCCATTCATTGTCCATATAAACCTCTCTTCACTTTGAATAAAACACGGAACCCGAAAAAACTATATTGCCGGAAACATAACTCCTTACCATTGAGTTTAACCACTGCTGGATTGTAAGGTTATCTCTATTTAGGCAATCTTCAAGCTTCCAATGATCAATCTTTTCCACACGGGCTGACAGCATTTTTGTTTCAGTAAACCTTTCTTTTCGTCTCATAAAATTTATTCCTCTGCATATAAGTATGATCTTGTATACAAAAGTGCACAAAAAAAATTTACCTACGAAAAATGATTTTGTTTCTTGCAAAAAACTGTGCCATCGAGAACACAACCATTGTACATCGAACAATTTAAACGATTCTTTGGAAAAAAGTTAATATTATCTAAAATTGTCAATCTGTTATTTAGATAGGATAAATGATTTCCTATTTTTTTCTTACCAGATGTCACTTGAACAATTTGCACAGGATTTTTTGATTTTGGATTTTTTTCCAATAAAATAAAGCTTATAATTATATCCTTTAATTTTATATCATGTTTCCTGGAAAAATAATTTTTATATAAAACAAGTTGTCTCTCTGTTTCCTTGTTCAGGTATTTCTTCCAAAGATATATAGAATTGCACGTCTTAAAATCAGATATTTCATATTCATTTGCTTCCGTTTTAAAAACAATATCAATGAAACCTTTAATTCTCTGTGTATGGTTTTCCAACGCCATCATTTCTATTTTTTCTTCAGTTGAAAAGACTTCATATTTAATTTTTCCAAAAGATTTTTCTATAGAAGATTTAACGTTTTCAAGGATATTCAATCCCGAATCCTTTAAATAATCGGCCTGCTTTGTGCTTATATACTTTTTATATAATCTAGAAAATTTATCCCAAGCTTTCTCAAAATATTCCATGCCATTTTTTTCCTGCCCAGCTTTTAATATGTTTTGACAACATTTATGAATTAGTTTTCCAAAAATTGTTTCAATCGTAGAATCAAAAAGCTTTATATGATCTACATACCCAATCTTATAATAGTGAGCACATTTCTCAAAGTCTTTTAGAGAAGAGTAGGAAACAGTATCTATTTTCACAAAACGCTCATTTTATCAACAAAACTGAGCACATCATAAACCCATTCTTCCCTATTTTGAATTCTTTTTTGCCAAGCATCAAAAACTTCTTCGCCAAGAACTCTAATTTTCCAATTCGATGGCTGCCTATATAAACATTCCCTATATTTGTCTATTATAAGATATTTCTTGCTGAGAGATAAATTATTTGAATATTCTCTGTAATTTTTCTTTGATTCAATAAGACAATCTGCGCTTATTCTCTCTATGTTTTTAAACTGATGTTCAGAACAATCTGGTATTTTTTCAAGAAGATCAAAATCTTCGTAACAATATATTTCATTAAATAACTTAAAAAAATCCTTGAACAATGCTTTTACAAAATTAACCTTCCGTTTTTTCAGGGATGTCCAAAGAATCAATATATGCCCATCTCTTTTTAGTTCCTTTAGTAGATCCACCGCTCCTGGCCTTAGCCTGGATTCTATATAATTTTCTTCATATACATCCATTAAGGTATTGCACAGGCCAAATGCTATTCGCATTCTATTCATAGCCCTCCATTGTATTTCTTAGTTTAAAACGAGAAAGAAGAGACAATCTAATATAATTAGGAGTACGCAATTTTATTAATCAATGCAAATTTCTAGATTCAACAAAAACAGAATCTGTTCCCGTACCCTTTTCTTCAATGTCTTCCACCACTTTTTTTAGCATTTTTGATAATTTTACAAAATCAATTTCCTTGTTTGTCTTTGTAATATCAATAAATTTGAAATCATAGTCAAATTTATTTTTTGTTTTCATAGAAAAATCTATAACAATTCTAAATTTTCCGTTCATGAAAGAAAATTCTTTAAATCAAAAGTTCTCATGTTCTTGCAATACACTTTTGATGAACTCCCGTAGAGAAACCAAACCCATCGATCCTTATATTTGGGTTTAACAAAATCTCCACGTCCGTCTGTTAGAACACATACCACTTTAGGGTGTTGTTTAAATTCTTTAACAATATAATCTTCTATAGCTTGAAACGATGTACCTCCTCCACCTTTAGGCCAGTCACCAGAATAAATATCAAAATCGTAGACACCAACATCAAAAGATACAGCCTTTATTTTAAATTTCTTTGATGTGTTACAAATAACATCAACAAATAGAGACAAAGCATTTTTATCTATAGAACCAGACGCATCAATTGCAACAAATATAGTCTCTACTTCTTTTTGCTCATATTTCGGCAAAATAATCTTTGGATAAACACAGGAAAGTTTCCTATTTTGTCTATTCCACTTATCTTCCACAATTTTAGAATCAGTAAGATCAAATAACAATTTATCAAATCTAATATATTTCCTAGACACTTTTACAATACTCCGCTTTTGTCCAAGTTTTCCAGTTCCAGCCAATATTGAACCGCTCTCTTCTTTAAATGATTTCAACGATTCTTCAATCAAAAATTCTTCCTTGTCACTCAAGGCAGAGTTATCACAATTTCTATCAAAGAAATCCTTAATCTTTTGTGCAAATTCCTTTTTAACGTTTCCGTTTCCATCCAAAAATGATTCCCAGTCATGTATATCAAGAGTATTTGCCGTTTTATCCTTTGGAAGCAATTTATATACAGACTGAATAGATAAATTATGACAGTCGGTTCCAACGATCTGTTTTCCAAATAATATAGTTTTTTCCATAATTTTTGAAAAATTATAAAGATTAACAAGGGAGTCATTAACAACACAGTCTGCTGCAATGTTTATTTTTGTTATGAATTCGTTTATTTTTGTATTTATCTGATTCTTATCTTTTTCATTTCTAATTTCTTTAATCTTCTTTGCAATAAGAAACACATGACAAAAAACAATATGAATTGCTTCATGAGCA
>JACPGZ010000025.1 GCA_016188895.1 Candidatus Pacearchaeota archaeon | reverse complement strand
GCGGATTATATTAAAATAAAAAACCTTGCTCCTGAAGAAAGCGAGAATTTTATTCTTATAACTAAGAAAAGGCAGAATTTTAATGCAACAGTTAATTTAAAACAAGTTTATTTTGAATACATTGACAGAAATGAAACATTTGAGGCAACTAATTCCACTATTGCAAATGGAATATATAATGTAATATTCTTCTGCAATGATACATCTGGAGATCCAATTACAAATAGCATGAATTTTATAGTTTCTCAGCATTTTAATATAAATGTAGATGCTTCGATTTCAGCAGTTTTTAAAGGTGATAACAGATTCAATCAGGACACTCAGACTCAAGATAGCCAAGGAAGCCAGAGTTCTGGGAGTAATAGCGGATTTTCGGTCAGGCTGCTTCATCCTCCGAATAAGGGAGTGATTATCACGTCCAATGTTGTTTTGTTCCAGTTTTGAAACCTGCGACATGGAAGTGCACAAAGATGAAATATTAATTCAAAGCAAGGGTTTTATTGAGCCATTTGGGACGCATGACACAATTTATACCTTGGATAATGGAAATTATTCATGGAGTATAAAATGCTTTAGAAATGATACACAAATCTCTTTTAACAAAAGAACATTTTCAGTAAATGTGTCTGAAGATTTATCATCCAGTAATTTGTCTTATGAAGCCAGCTTAATCAGGGAGATAAATAATGCAATTGATAATGTTTTGAATAATCCAGGAGATGCTTACAAAATAATAAATGGAGATATGGAAAATTACAAAAAACGCATTTCAGAGATAGAGACAGAATTATCTACGCTTAACCTGTTTGATTTCAGCCAGAGTGCCAGAAGAACAGAGCTTATAGAGGAATTGGACAATATAAACAAAAATGTGCCTCGTTCAATTTCATTTGGAGAAGAGAAGACATATATATAGCGGATTATATTAAAATAAAAAACCTTGCTCCTGAAGAAAGCGAGAATTTTATTCTTATAACTAAGAAAAGGCAGAATTTTAATGCAACAGTTAATTTAAAACAAGTTTATTTTGAATACATTGACAGAAATGAAACATTTTTACATGTGATTAAAAGATTTGATTTTGAAGAGGTTCCAGATGCTGTTATTGAGTATATTCCAGCAGAAGAGCAAGATGTTATTTTATCTGGCAATGCAAGTTTTATCGGAAATAATCTCTACGAATATAAGGGGACACCCCTTATGAACCCCGGGAAGAGCCTTATGAACCCTGAATCTGAATATTATGTAAAAGGTGCTGATATAGAATTTAAGACAGAGAGCTTTATTATTTTTAATGATTTGTCCAATGCTTTGACAGGATTTGCAGTTGCTCGTGCCTCGGAAATTGCGGGCGGAATTATTTTTGTTGTATTTATACTTGGAATTTTCGCATTTTTGTTTTTTATGCTTAAAAAACGACTTATTCCAGACAAGGATGCAAAAAAATTATTATCCATGATTGGAAACTCTTATGGCTCATTAGAGGAAGGAAACATAAAAGACGCTCGTAAAACTTATCTTAGCATAATCAGCAAATATGAAAAACTTAAAAAAAAGAAAAAATCCATATCTGACAAAATTACGAGTCTTGGAATTGATATCAATCACACAGATGCTTTAAGGATTATCAAAAAATTAAAAGAATCGCAAGTTAAAAAAGATGCCGGCGAACTGTACAACAAAATCAGAAAAATTTATCCAAACCTGCCTGACAATTACAAGAGAAAGGTTATTTACGAGCTTCATAAATTATGGGATTTTAAAAATGAAAAAAATGATAAAGCATAGCTTGATTTTGATTGGGATGATGGCAGGGTATGTTATTTTGATTAATCTTGTTGCTTTTATCTCCCAATTAGGCGGTTTTTCTTATGAAGATGGGATAGAACAAGGTGATTCTGGAGGCGATGTGAAAGTCGGGGTTGGAGAGAGTGTCAGCGTGACAGTTCAGAGGAACAGGTGGTATGGAAAGATAATAGAAAATGTTGGAGATGACAGCAAGATAAGCTATGTTTACTTGCTTGGTTTTTTACGCCTTCCATTAATAATTAATAAATTTAACTTTGTGTATGTGCATATTCTTATGTTTGTTGCAATTGCATCTGTTTCAGTATTTCTCTGGCGAAGAAAATCCAAGGGGTTTTATGTTCCGTTTTGAAGGCTGAATATACTTTATGATTTATGCTTTTTTAAAAATCCTTCAATTGCTTGAATAATCTTGCCGAAATCATTTAATCCTTCTGTAATCTCTTCAAAAGCCTTTTTATCATCTATTTTGCCATACTTATGAATTAGTATATTCCTGAACTTTTTCATTTCTCTAATCAAATTAATTATACCTTTATCTAAGATTTCTTTTGATTCTAAATTTTTCAATATATCTTCTTCTGCTTCTGGAACACCAAGTCTAAGGTCTGAATTTATTATATTGCCTATATCAAGTATACTTTCTATTGCAAATTCTAATTTTTTATAAATTCCTTCTTTTACTAATCCTAAAGATAAAAATTCTTCTACATTATCGGGAAGATTTTCTTCTATAATGGAAATACTTTCTAAAATATCATTAAGTTTACTTTCTATTTCTTTTTTTCTTAAGTCTCTTTTTTTTATCATGCTACAACAGGTCTCCTATCTATATAATCATAATAATATTTTTTAAATTCTTCAAATCTTTTAATTGTCTCATAAGCAATATCATAAACAAATCCTGTATCCTTAGCATAAATTATCTTGCCCTTTAAAACCTCTTTCTGAATATATATTGACAGGTCTTGAAAAATCTGAACATCAAAATCATCAGGCAATTTAGCTCCAAATTTTATTCGGAATCTAAATCTCTCTTTACTATTTCCATCATAATAAACTGCAAAATCATAATCAGACATCTTATTAGCCTTGCCTATAGATTGAGAGCCAAATAAAATAACAAATTTCACTCTATCAAAATCAGGCATTTCTTTCAGCTTTCTCATGAATAGGTTTATTTTCTGTTTAATTTCCTTCATAAGTTTAAAGAGAAAAAGAAGTTTAAATTACTTTCTACAACGTTAAATTCCAGCCATTGCTATATACTATTAGTAATTACTTTAAGTAAATACTTTTAGTTCTAACCAATAGAAAAGGTTTATAAAATCTATTTTGCATTATTTTATTAATAATTTTTATTAAAAATGGGTGAAATTAAGCTATCCGGGTATATATGCGAGAGATGCTCGCATAAATGGATATCAAGGAATTCTCATAAGCCGATTTGTTGCGCAAAGTGCAAAAGTCCTTACTGGAATGTTCCCAGAAGAAAGAAAAGCCCATTCCATAGCCCACTGCGTAGGGCATCGCAGTTGCATAGTACGAAGGCATCGGAAAATAAAAGAGAGGTGGCAAGATGAGAAAAGAGGATGATTGGAAATTAGAGCAGATAAATAAGTCTGAATTAATGGTTAGCGAGAAGCATATACTTTATACTAAATCTGGAGATTATCATCTTCCTGATTTTGGAAATACACGAAATCCTGCAAGCGATAGTATAAATAATTTACCTTTAAATTCAGAAGATTTTACTGAATTAAATAAATTCGTTAAAGATAAGAATACAGAATTAATTAGAGGAGGCATAATTCTTATAAACACAATTCCAGAATATTTCTCAGGGGGAAATAGGTTTATATTTCCAAAGTGTCTGTCGAAAGTTAATATTACTCTATTTTCTGAATTAGATAATTCAGCAACTTCAGAATCTTTAGCAAAAGAAGGAGGTTCTATTATGTCAAATCCTTGTTTCTTAAGCAAGTTTGATAATTTGTATGGAATATTTGCATCACAAAGAAGTTTAGGTATGTTGGAAGGCAACATACCTCTCACCTCCGATTATTTCAGAAGCATAGGACAACGCAGCGAAAATAGCTTCTCTAGTAATCTGGGGGAAGTAATCTTTAAGGATTTCATCAACAGGAACCCCTGCTGCAAGCAACTCAATTACTTGCCAGACCATGATTCTTGTGCCTTTGAAAGTCGGCTGACCATGACAAATTTCAGTGTCTGCAACAATATATTCATTGATATCAATTCTCATAAAACAGATAATAGCGAGGAAATATATAAATCTTTTGCTTTCCAGCAAAAAAAGAGGAGAAAAAACGAAGGAAGAGGTGGTAAGATGAAAAGAGAAAAACCAAACTGGAAGTTTGGGAACAAATCTGAATTAATAACTAGCGAGGAGCATAGGACTTATGTTAATAAAGAAGATCAAATTCTTCCTTCTAAGAATAGCTTTACTAGATCAGACGTTGTTAGTACAGGAACTAGCGACTGCTTTTTAAGATGCGGATCATTAGACCAAATTGCAGAATTGGTTAATAATGCTAGTGCAAGATATGGAGAATCCCCAGGGTCAGAGAGATTTTTAATGACTTTTGTTAATAATTCATCATATGCAGATTCGCTGAAAAATTCTATTAACTCAAATATTTCTTTTTGCCTTATTTCAAATTCGTATTCAGAAAGTTTTGATTTAGACAGACATAATTTTTCGTATTTATTTATCTCTCTTTTTATGAATTCAGGCGCAATAAATTCTGCATTAATTGATGAAAATAAATATGAGGATATAGATAATGGATTCATAAGTGAGAATAATACATTATTATCTAATACAAATTTCATTTTAGATTATTTATATTCTTCTCTTTTTTCAGGGGACATAGAATTTAGCAATTCTTCTTTTCTTTTTTCAGGTAGCTTTGAAAGTAATTTTTTGAATGAATCTTTTTTCGCTTTTCTTCCTAATTCCACAGACCATCTAATTAGCTCTTTCTCTTCTGAGGAATTAAATTTATTTAATAATTCTTGTCTTTTTAATAGCTCTTGTTTTACTAATTCAGACCAAACTACCCAGACAAATTTAGATAATCTTGTTTTTAATTCCTTATCTAATGCAAATGTTATTGATGCCATTTATAGTTCTCCTTTAGCTTTCAATTTTTCAACTTTTTCAAGTTCTTCAAGTTTCTTAATAATTACCTTGCGAGCTACTTCTGCTACATTTACTTCTGGAAATTCTTTCTTGAATTTAGCTAATAATTCGTCTGGGACATGCAATGTCATTTTAAATGATTTTACCATTTCAACTTTTTGTAGTATTTACTTTAATACAAGTAATTACGCTAATATTTATAAATCTTTCGGTCAGAAAGATTTATTTGAATTCAGATTACAAAAAATAACAAGAGAGGTAAAAGATGAATAGAAAAGAGGATTGTAATTGGAAGTTTGAGAATAAGTCTGCGAGGATTGATAACAGGAGCGAGTTAAGAATCAGTGAAAATCATAATTATGTTTCTGGATTCAATATAGATTACGCTTCCTCAAGAATGTCTAGCAATTCTCTCGGGGATAAAACTTTTACCTTTGTTTGTTCTTTTAGTTCTTTATCGCCTGAAAAGATTGGGCAGCTGAATTTTATAGCTAATGCTAAATACGGGGCGTCTTTAGAATTTATTTCTAATGCTTCCGGTAATTTATCAATAAATTCTGATGCGGAAATGGGTACAATTTGTTTCTTGATAAATGAGAGCATTTTTTCTAATTCGTCTTGTGAAAATTGTGTTTCCAAGCGTATTTTATCAATCTTTTTATCAAGTTCAGAAGTCATGAATTCAGGAGCAATAAATTCAAATTTATTAAATAGTTTATTTGCTTCAAATATCTCAAAGCAATTACCTCTTCTTATCAATGCTGAAAATACTACATTGACGTCTACAACTAATAGCATTTATCTCCTCTTTGATTTTAATAATGCAATATATCTCTCTGAAAGTGCTTTATTAACTTCATTAGAAAGCTTTTGTGCTGATTCTTCAGTTAATTTTGATCTTGCGAGAATTCGTTCTAGTTTAGTTAGTTCTTCTAATTCCTCATTGAGTTTTCGTGCTACTAATAATTGCCAGTTAATCTTCTTCATTAACGCCAATTTTTTTAATTCTTCTGGTAATTTAATAAATATTTCTTCCATATTATATATGGAAAAATCGGATTATTTAAACTTTTCCAAGAGAGAAATGCAACTAAATAAAAAAGAGGTGGAAGATGAATAAAAGCGCCAAGATTGGATTAGGATTTGCATTATGGAAACTATTTAAGAATGATGAGGAGATGTATAGGATTAAAACTGAAAATGGAGAGATGGTTGTAAGCCCAGAGCAGAGGGTTTATGTTAGATATTTGGATAGTTATTCACTCACTTCAAATCCACCTTCTGTAACACTAAATAACTTACCCCTAAACTCATTTACTTCTGATAAAAGCAAGGACAAGGCTGCAACAAGTTTCTCAGCCTTAGGTGGATGTATAACAAACACAATAATGCCAGAATATTCTTTAGGAGGGAATAAAGAAGTATTAAGAAAATCTGAATCACGCGAAATAATTGTGGTTTTCTCCTCATTTGCTAAAGAAGCTAATCTACCATTAGAAATACCTTTGGATGTATATTCTGCTTTAAATCCTCTTGAGATAAGCAATGTTCTTATAGACTTGGGTATATTTTCATCGAGGATGAACTTTGAATTCAACATAATGTTCTCCCCTCACAAGCATGGCAGCATAATCCAAAGCTCCACTAATCATTTCTCTAGTCAAGCCAGAATATTCTTTAATGAGCTTCTCTATACTTTCTCCGGCAGCGATCAATTCAATAATATCGCTTACCAAAATTCTTGTGCCTTTGAAGGTTGGCTTGCCACCACAAATCTCGCTATCTGCAACAATATATTCATTGATATCAATTCTCATAACAATGATAATGCCGAAGATTATATAAATGTTTCTGGGATTGGCAGGGACAAAAACGAGGTGGAAGATGAATAAAACTGCTAAAATTGGACTAAGTTTTGCATTCTTGCTAGTAGTTTTGCTCGTTGTTTTGCTGTCTTATTCTGCAATTGCGCCTCAGGCACAGCCAGAGCCACAGACAGGAGAAAATGTATTAAGGCCGCAAAAATGTGGGAGACAAAGCCAGCAACCTAGCGCAAGCCAGAATGTATTTGACTTGGCATGTGCAGGAACATACCCAAGCTCAAGCTGCAGTACTACTGGAGATTATTTAAGCTGCAATGATGCTATAAATGAATCTGCATTATCACAAAGAACATCTGGTGGCGGCGCTGATAATTTTTATGCAGGAGTAAATGCATCTTATTTCAATAGTACAATAACAGATTGCAATTCAATAACATCTGTTTTTGTATGTTATGAATTTTGGCAAGTTGTTACAACTACAGGTCATGTATGCACAGTAGGAGTTGATGCAGATGAAGGAGCTTCATGGACAGATACAGGTGTAACATGCCAGACATCTGAAGTTGGTGTAACCTGTCTAGATGTAACTGCAAATGAAACATGGGTTTGCGGTAATTTCTTCGGAAGCTCTGGAACTCGTTCACTAGCAAAAGCACAAGCACGAAGAAATGGCGGCGCTGCTGGAACACATACATGGAACTTTGATGTCTTGTTCTTTAATGTTACTTATACGTTGCCAACAGCCCAACAAAACCTCTCGGCAAATGTAAGTGCACAAGTTCCATTTAATGTGCAAACGCAGCGAGTTGGCGGATTAAATAAAATAACTTCCGAATCTGTAAATTTTGTAACGCAAACACAGACCATGTTTGTAAATGTTAGAATTATTGCACAACTTCTTGACCTAAACGACGCTGTCACGAGATTTTTTGCGGGATTTAGAGGCAGTGCACAGGTTGTAGATCTGAATGATGCTGTGATTAGAGTATTTTATTGGTCTAGGGCTATTTCAGACACATTTACAATAAATACAGCTGTCTCAACTATAAAAAGAGCAGTTTATTTAGTTAATATCTTCCAGACAATTTCAATTAAAGATTCTGTTATAAGACTTGCAGTATTAGTGAGAAATATATTCCAGAATGTTCAATTAACTCCTTTTTTAGGAACATCAACAAATATAAGTAGTGGAGCTACAAGTTATATTACAATAAATTCTCCCACAAATAACAGCAATGACGCGCCGCCAGATGCTATACTTAACTGGACTGTTCAAGACACAAGTAACTCGCATGAGATTTTTGTCTGGGCATCAAATACCTCAACAAATTTAGGCATTGAGCTTGGAGATTATCTTGTATATCACAGAAAGAGCCAAGCAAATGGAACTTATACTTATAATTTTACTGCAATGCCAACAGTGAATGGAAATGATATTGTCTTACTGCTTCACTTTGATAATTTAAGCAGTTATGGAGAGAATGCCACATTTGTAAAAGACTTTTCAAGTTATGGAAACAATGCAACTGCACAAGCAAGTATATGGAATGAGACAGGAAAGTTTGCAGGGAGTTATGAGTATAATGGACGAATTGGGCAAAGAAATATGAGTATTGCTCATTCTAGTGTATTAAATGTTAAGAATTTTACTATATCTGTATGGTTTATAAGAAGAGGCTCTGGAACAGCTGGGAGTTTTGCAGGCTGCTTTAGTAATGGTGCAGAGCCACTAGTAGCAAAAGGCGGAGGGGGTGGAGACGCAACAGGCATCGATGCCGCATTCATTTTTGCTGTTAATAGAACTAATCCTAGAATAATTGGGTGTTTTGAGAATAATAGTGGAACTGATAATGTTCTAGCTGGAACAACATCAATATCAAATGATATATGGTACCATGCTGCATATGTTTATAATTATACAAATTTGATTTTGTATCTTAATGGTATTCAAGACGCAATCCTTAATACAAATACAGTACCTGCTAATAATACAATCAGAATTGGAATTGGTCAACTTTATGAAGGAGCTACAGAAACCATAGACTCTGCATTCAACGGAACAATTGACGAAGTTGTTATCTGGAACAGAAGTCTTACTGCTTCTGAAGTAGGAAACTTATATAATCTGACAGTTGACAGGTTTTATTATTGGAGGGTTAATGCAACGAATTCAAGCGGAAGCACTGCAACATCTGGGATTTATGGATTTAATCTGACAGTTGCGGCAGGGGCTGATATAACTCCGCCTGTTGTTACAATTGTATCTCCATTAAATCAGACTTATAATTCAGGCTCATCAATCTTGTTTAACATTACATTAAATGAAGAGGGAGATACTGCATTTTACAGCTTGAATGGCGGAGCAACAAATATTTCTATGACAAAGTTTACAACTACTAATTTTAATGCTACTAATACAAGTATTGCAGATGGGAGTTATACTGTTAACTTTTATGTTAATGACACATCTGGAAACAGAAATGATACTGCAAAGGTTACATTTAGTTTAGCTGTCCTGCCTTATCCAAATGTGTCTTTTGTAGCGCCAACAGAAGATAATGGTGAAGGTGTAAGTGTGAAATTTGTGCAGAATAATCTTTCAGTGCAGGATGGAAATTTAGATAATATAACATATAACTGGAATGGAACAAATTACTCATTTTATGATGATTCGTTAAGATTATGGTTTAATTTTGATAATATAACTGCTTTGGGTGAAAATTATACTACTTGTGGATATGCTAAGGATATATCAAGTATTAATAATAGTGTTATAATTGGCATAGATAATGAATCTTGCAAAGCTTCAAGAACACCTACATGGAATGCGACAGGAAGATACGGAGGGGCATTTGAGTTTTATGGTGGGCCTGATCCAAGCAGTCCTGGGCAGACAATTAGAGTTCTTCATAATAATTCTCTTAACCCCGGGTCTGGAGATTTTGCAATTGTTCTTTGGTTTAATGCAAGAAGAAATCCTGATAATGATCTTTTAAGAAAAGGTTCTACAAACTCTGCAACTACTTGGTATAAACTTGAGATGAGTCCTGCACAGGATGATAGCAATAAATTATCATTGAATTTTAATACAGATGGTACAGACGCCACTGTAACAACATCAGACTCTTATAATTATACAGGCTGGCATTTTGCAGTTGCACAAAGAGCAGGGAGCACTGCTGAATTGTGGGTTGATGGCGTAAGAATGGGAACAGCAGCTGTTACAGGAAGTATAAGCAATACTGCAAATCTTTCTGTTGGAAGCAAGGATACTGCAGATGATGATTGGTTTAATGGCACACTTGATGAGGTTAGGGTCTATGTTGGAAGAAACTTTACCAGCGCAGAAATAAATCAGTTATATATGACCTATATTGCCAAGTATGACACTAACAGATACTTTATGTATGTAAATCAGACAAAAAATGCAAGTGCCTTGCTTGATGAGGCAAATTATACTTATTATGGATGCGCAAAAAATAATGACGGAAATGAAAACTGCACAGGGACAAGAAATGTAATTGTTGATGTAACAAATCCTTCTCCTGTTTCATTTGGAAAGGGAACAGAGGCAGACGGAGCAACTGTTACAAGAAATTGGATATTTATGGATGTTGAATTTTACGACTTGAACTTTAAGAATGCAACATTTTATTTGTTTGACAGCACAAAAACTCTGGTAAGGCAGAATTTCTCAACATGGTATTATGCATTTGACCTTGGAAAATATTTAAGGGTGATAAATAACTCGCAATTGACAGATTTGACCGCAGACAGCTCTGATGTTGCTTATCAGCGTATAAACAATACTCTTTTTGTAGTTAGAAATACAATAGGGTCAGAAACTATATATGAATTATACAAAAATGGAAGTCTTTTAAGAACAATTACACTTAGCGGATTTGAGGACACAGAAGGAATTACATATGTCAGGACAACTAATACGGGAAACCACACATTTGCAATTGTTGAAGAGAGAAGAGCCAATATGTCACTTATATTCTTAAATGATACAGGAACTAATTATGCTGTTGGTAATGGTATCAAATATGACCTTGGACTGGGAAATCTTGGTAATACAGGTTTAGAGGGAATCACTTATGATTCAAGCAGGGACTTGTATTATATAGTAAAAGAAAAGAACACGAAAGAGGTTTATCAGGTTAATATCTCGCAAAGTCCTGTTAATGTAACATTTTTATTCAATGCAACGCAAGTATTTAATGGCTCACTTAATCCAGGAAGCGCTGTTGCAGCCAATTTATCTGATTTAGCAGGGATTTTCTATGATAATAATACAGATACTTTATTTATTTTAAGCCAGGAAACCCAGACAATAGCTAATGTGTATTTGAATGGCAGCATTATTGCAAATAGGAGTGTTGCTCTAAATAGCAATTCAAACATGAACAATGATGCTCCAGAGGGACTTACGTTTGATATATATGGAGATACAATGTATGTTGTAGGTGAGCCAAGAAATTTTTCAACATATAAGGTGCAGAATTTCACGGCAAGACAGAATTTTACTTCCTTGTCAAATGGATTATATTTCTATAATGTAACTGTTTATGATGTTGCTCATAACAAAAATTCAACAGAAACAAGAAATATAACATTGGAAGGAGCTGGGAACTTATTTTCAAGAAATGTCAGCCAAACTTTATCT
>JACPGZ010000022.1 GCA_016188895.1 Candidatus Pacearchaeota archaeon | reverse complement strand
CAACTGTCCAATTTCCACCAACAGTTGGATAGCTTTGCACATTCAGTATTGTTATTGTAATTTCAAATGTTTGTTCAGACAAAGAAGGAATATTCCATTCAACATAATCTATAAATCCGTTTCCGTCATTGTCCTTCGCACTTGAATCAATAAATTCGCCTTTTTCAATCCAATAAACCTTTACACTTGCTGGCTTTCTTGCAAATTCTTCTAGTGTTGTAAATGCGAGAACATTTTCATAATGTGGCTCATCAGGCCCACTCACTACAATACGCTTCTTATGAGAAGAAATAATCTCCTCTTTTGCTTCCGGTCCTGGTGTTGTATATCTCACAATTGCAATCTCTGTTTCGCTAATTTCAATATCCACATCATTTATATCTTGAACAACTCTTCCTGTAAAAATGCTGAACAACTTCTTGAAAAATCTTAATAAAACCCCTTCTTTTCCAATTTCAACCTCTGAAATTATCTGCCCTGATATTCCTATTTCCTCTCCTTCCAGTTCTTTAGATTCATCCTTGGAAATTTTTTGAACAACAATATCCTCTGCTTCATCAGGCACATCCACTTTAATCCTTCCCTCTCCCTCTATTCTTTTTTCCCATTCAACAGGCTGTCCTATAACAGCAACTCCTTGAATAACACTTATTGTAACATTTGCAATCTCAGTTGTAATATTTGTTTCATTTGTAATAATTCCTGTTTCATTTACTTCTGTTATATTAATCCCAGTTATGTTTGTTATATTTACCTCTGTAACATTGATAATTGTTACATTAGTGATATTGGCTTCTGGTTTCTCTCGTGG
Organism: Candidatus Pacearchaeota archaeon; assembly: GCA_016188895.1. Classification (GTDB taxonomy): domain Archaea; phylum Nanobdellota; class Nanobdellia; order Pacearchaeales; family GW2011-AR1; genus JACPGZ01. The sequence goes on along the minus strand of JACPGZ010000022.1, from coordinate 15,904 downwards.
TTCAGCTTCTGGCTTCTTAATTTCCTCTTGTTCCTCTTTTTCTTCAACAATCTTGATATCTTTCTTTGCTTCTATAATAGTTATATCATTATACACAATTGCAATTTCTAATTCACCTTTGCTTGCAACAATGCCAAACTGCCCAAGGCCAATTTCAATCTCTCTAGTCTCGTCTATAAGATACTCTCGGCCAAAACCCTGCTCTGATTCAAAATAATTTGTGTAAAAAATAAACTGATTTGCCTTTTCATCAATCAATATAACAGACGGGCTTAATTCATTTCCATTTGCGCGGACATTTCTTATTTCAACCCTTTCATTTTCTTTCTTTGAATAGCTAAAATTTCTTAAATAATTTATACTTGCCTCTATTACTTCTTCCTCTTCCAAAATAACAGCTCCTGTAATTCCAGGCTCGCTTGGAACTTCTGCACTTGGTTCAGCTGAAGTTTCAGATTCAGCAGAAGGTTCTGCTGGCTGTTCAGGTGTTTCAGGTTTTTCCTCTTTTGGCTCTTCAACAGGTTCTTCTTTCTTTGGCTCTTCCTCTGGTTTTTCTTCAGCAGGTTTTTCTGGTGATTCTTCAGGCAATTCAATAAATCTTTTAATAACAATCTGAAAAGAAACATCTGGATAAATCCTCTTTTCCCCTGCAAATCCATAGCCTTCGCCGCTCCCTTCAATATTTACATTTTCTGCAAAAAAATTTCCCTCTTTCGCAGAGCCAAGAATATCTTCTAACTTTATAGATTTCTCCTGTCCATCTAACTTAACTCTAACAATACTATCCTTTGGAAGAAACTCGCCTCTTTTCATCTGCAATCTTAAAAAACCATCAATTGGCTCTCCGCTCTTAAACTCTTTGTCAATCTGCAGTGCAACTCTTCCAGATGGTGCAATTGGAACAAATTTAATTAAAATAATAAGTCCTATAACAAATAAAATAATTATAAAGAATGATAAATATTTCCTGTTTAAAAATCTATTAAGAAAACTTATCTCATTTATATTATTTAATTCTTTTGCATCAAGTTGCACTACATCATTATTTGAGGTTGCATCGTGCTTCCCAATGTAATTGCTTACAACCTTATTACCAATTCTTTTGCTATGATAAATATAAGGCCCATACGTCTTCCCATTCTTTTTAATATATTTTTTATATGCCATCCTCTTTTACCCTACAAAAAAAGAAATAGTATTATTTAAATCTTACATTAAAATTAAACGGCGGCATAAATTTAAATATATTCCAAAATTAATAAAAATATGAATAACCTAATCACAAGCTCTATGCTTAAAAAATACAGAGAAATAACTAAAAAAGCTTTAGAAATCGCATCAAAGAACGTTGCATTACAAAAGGAGCAGGATGCTATGAAGATTCTTGAAACAGCAAAAAATTATCTTTCAGACTCAGATCATTTTGAGAAAAAGCAAGATTTTGTTAATGCATTTGGCTCTATTTATTATGCCCATGGATGGCTTGATTCTGGCGCAAGATTAGGAATATTTAATGTAAAGAATTCTGCATTGTTTGCTGCATAAACTTTAATTTTATTTCAAAAAGTTTATATAATCCATATGCATTATAAAAACATGGTGATGAGTCTATTCAAAAAAGCATTGTATATCCCAATAGCTTTGGCAGGAATTTATCTTGGGCCTGCACAAGCTCAGGTAAAAACAACAGAAACAGAATCTTTTGATGGCTCAATAACAAGATCATACACAAGAGATAACACTGACAAATGGTCTGTTGGCTCGCAATATCTTGAAGCAAAAGATTTTGATCCTGCATGGGGAGATAAAAAAAAATCTGGCTTTACAAGACTTCACTTCAATGACAAAACCTATGATATAATAGGCAAGAATATGGCAATACAGGTAAGTTTAAATAAAAACTCATGGGGCTCTGACTCTGACTACATAGGGCTAGTATTTTGCGGTGATCCTATTGGAGGAACATATTATAGCTTTGAAATCAATTCTCATCCAGATATAACCCCTCAATTTGCAATTAGAAGGCAGTCTCCATCATTTAATCATACTTATATAGATAATCAATCTTATTCAGATAAGGATATACCAAGTTTAGATGATATAACAAGCACAATATCAAAAACAGGAATGAATACATTAGCAGTTATCTATAGTAGTGTGGAATATACAGATGCTCAAAGCAGGACAATATCTACTGGATGGAATTTTTATATTAACTCAACAAAAATCAAAACCCCGGTAGGATTGCCTGCATTAAATGGTTATCCTGGAGCAATGCTTTATGATTCTATGGGAGCAAATGACCCTTCATTCAGCTCAACAACATATTTTGATGATTTTATTGTTATTTATGATTCAGGCGGAGGCGGACAAGCTAACTTGGAAGCAAATAATCTTGAAGCAAAACTCTCTACCCCTCACCTTCCAGGAGTTTTCTTAAGAGGCGATTCAAACAATGACAATAAAGTAGATATATCAGATGCTATTAATACCCTTGGCTTCCTATTCACAAGCGAAGGAAATATTACATGCAAAGATGCAGCTGATACAAATGATGATGGCTCAATAGATATATCAGATGCTGTTTATACATTATTGCATATTTTTGAGGGCAGATTTATCCTTCCTCCAAACAAAGGCGGAAAAGGCATGGACTTGACATCAGATAATTTGGGTTGTGAAACAAGACTCCAAGAATGGGCTCAATGAAAATTTGTTCTATATTTTCGCCCTTACAGAATGTGTTGCGCCGCACGCAGAGCACTTAATAAACAATAATCTGTCCTTTTTAACAAGCTGGGTGTCTGGCTTGTTACACTCCCTGCAAAGAACAAATTCCTTTATATACTCTGCTAATTTATCTTGCAGGTTTTTCTGCGAGATTTTTGTGTTAAAAATCAGTCTGCCGCCTTTTAGCAATCCATAAGCTGCAAGCTCTCTTGTTAGAAACTTGACAATATGCTCAACATCCCTAGAAAGCCTTGATGCAATTGCCTGCATATTTGACACAATGGTTTTATTTCCCTCAATAGCGCTTTCTATCAAAGGAATCTCAAATCTCTCATTAGTTTCAATCTTCTTTATCTTCTTATATGCCTCATCAAGTAATTGCTCGTAATTCATAAAATCTGGAAAATAAAATGATTTATAAATATATGTAATTAGATTTTCTTATGGGATTTTATCAAGAATTAACTAAGGAATATCATGAAGGAATGTCAAAGAAAGCCATTAATAAGCTCAAGTCCAAAATAGCTAAAAAATATGCTCTTGACAAACTTCCTCGCGATTCAGATATCATGCTGGCATCTGGAAAAACAATAAAATCAAAAACAGTGCGTACATTGTCTGGAGTTGCTCCAATAGCAGTTATGACAAAACCAATTGCATGCAAGCACGGCAGATGCATCTTCTGCCCTGGCGGGCCTTCAAGCTATTTTGGAGATGTTCCCCAGAGCTATACAGGAAAAGAGCCAAGCACAATGCGTGCAATTCGCAACAACTATGATCCTTATCTAATTGTCTTCAATAGATTAGAGCAATATATCTGCCTTGGGCAGCTTCCTGAAAAAGTTGAGCTTATTATTCAGGGCGGGACATTCTGCAGCTTTCCAAAAGAATATCAAGAGTATGTAATCAAGTATTGCTTTAAAGCATTAAATGATTTCTCAGCATTGTTTTACACAAACAACCAATTTAACATTGAAAGATTCAAAGAATTCTTTGAATTGCCGTCTGATATTTATAGCGAAGAGAGAATAGCGCGGGTTAAAGAAAAAATCCTGTCAATAAAAGATGAATGTATCCTAGAAAATGAGCAGGATAAAAACGAAACTGCAAATATAAGATGTGTTGGCCTTACAATTGAAACAAAGCCAGATTGGGCAAAGCTTAATGAAGGAAATGAAATGTTAAGGCTTGGATGCACGAGGATTGAATTAGGATTGCAAAGCTTATTTGACGAAGTGCTTTTATTCAATCACAGGGGCCATAATCTTGCAGACAGCATTGAAAGTCTGCAGATTTTAAAAGACCTTGGCTTTAAAATAAATGCTCACTATATGCTTGGACTGCCAAGCTCAACAAAAGAAATGGATCTTGAAGGATTTAAAACGATGTTTGAAGATTCTCGTTTTTGCCCAGATATGCTAAAGATATATCCATGCCTTGTAATAAAAGGCACACCTTTATACAATATGTGGAAGCAAGGAAAATATCGTGCAGTTGAAACAAAAGAAGCAGCAGAAATCATTGCAGAAGGCAAGAAATATATTCCAGAATATTGTAGGATTATGAGAATTCAAAGAGATATTCCAACATATGTAACATCAAGCGGAGTAGACCGCACTAATTTAAGACAATATGTTGGGCAGGAATTAAAAAAACGTGGGATAAAATGCAGATGCATTAGATGTAGGGAGTCAGGGCGCGCTTCAATTATAAAAAATCCTGAATTAAAAATTATTGAATATGGCTCTTCTGGAGGAAAGGAATTTTTCATCTCTTTTGTTGACGAGAATGATACTCTAATCGGGTTTTGCAGAATGAGATTTCCATCTCAATTTTTAAGGGAAGAAATAACTCAAGACAGCGCATTAATAAGAGAGCTTCATGTCTTTTCATCAGCAGTTTCAATTGGAAAAACCCCTGAAAACAAGGAAATGCAGCACAGAGGATTTGGCAAAATACTATTAAAAAAAGCAGAGGAAATTGCAAAATCCAATGGAAAAAACAAGATTGTTGTCATATCAGGGGTTGGGGTAAGGCAGTATTATTACAAGCAGGGATATCACAAAGAAAACCCATATGTTGTAAAGTACATTTAATTTATCACCTCATATATTATGTTTATTTTTATCCAAAAAATCTGGAATTAATATCGGAATTCATCAAGTGACATGCTAAAATTAAAGCTGGCGAAAGCTTTTTAAATCTTTCCATTGTTATTTATAAATAATAAAATGGTACATAGTTCTCTAAAAGTTCAAAATATCGTTGCTACAACTAGTTTGGGAAAACCAGTTCCACTGACAAAGCTCGCTAGAACACAAGGAAACACAGAATACAATCCAGAGCAGTTTCCAGGGCTTGTTCTAAGGGTAAAAGAGCCGAAATCAGCTGTTCTTGTTTTTAGTTCTGGCAAGCTTGTTTGTACAGGAACAAAAAGCATTATTCAGGTTAAAAGAGTCATTGATTCTGTTATAAGACAGCTTAAAAAAATTAATGTTATAATAACAGAAAAGCCAAAAATAGAGGTGCAAAACATTGTTGCAAGCGGAAGCATTGATATGTCATTAAACCTCAACTTTCTTGCGCTAGAGCTTCAAAACACAGAATACGAGCCTGAGCAGTTTCCAGGGCTTGTGTATAAGCTATTCCAGCCAAGCACAACATTTCTTCTATTCAGCAACGGAAAGCTTGTGTGCACTGGCACAAAAAACAAAAAACAGCTTGATGAAAGCATGTCTCAGCTCATCAAGAACGTGAAAGAGGCAATGGAGCGGGCAAAGTAGTTAGTTTTTTTGATTAAAATTAGACAAAGATGCTTTTGTTTGAATTGCAGCTTCTGATAATTTCAAGTCTATAGCAAAAAGAGCTTTGACAACAGGGTTATCTAAGTTAATTTTAAATAATTTGCTTTTTCCAATCTTCCTTGTTTCTACCATTATATTCTGTCTGAGCAATATTGTCAAGATGCTAATTAAGGTAGTGTAAGCAACATCGCTTCCTTCAGCTATTTGTGGTAAGGAGAAATCTAAAGCAAAATTATCCATTAAAAAATCAATAACCCTTACTTTAGGATTATCCCCCAAGTATTGCAAAAAAAATGATTTATTTTCTTCCATTTTATTCTTTCAACATCTTTTATCTTTCTTGGTTTACCTAATCTTCTCATACTTAAAATCTATTTATATTAATATAAATGAGTATTTAAATCTTTTGTTTTTTGTATTTAATTTACTAAAAAAATAATATAATCGCAAAAAACATATATTTATAAAATACAAAAGTTAGTTATTCTAAAGGATTCACCTTAAAAAGATGGAAAGAGCAGACAATTATAACTATCTAAAAGCGCAATTGCTATTTAAACTTTATAGAAAGGGGATGTGGGGTGGTAGACATACACCTCTTAAAAATCTATTTCATCTAATGGATAAAGTAAGTGTAAAGGAATCAAAAAAAGCACTTAAAGAATTAAATAACTCTGGTTGGATCATGATTAAAACTTCAACAGGAGAAGAACATATTAGTCTAAACTCTCATAAAAAGAAAGAAATAAAAGAATTTATATTAAATGCGCTTAAAATTAATCCTTCATTACTAGATTGAGAAGATTAAAACATGTTAATCCCATACATACATTCCACAACAAAAAGCTTAATAAAAAGAGTGCTTTCTATATAATTATGGCAAAGAAATTAAAAACAGAGGAGCTAATATTAGAGGCAAGAAGTTTCATTGAGTCGTATAAAGCAGAAATAGGAAAAAGTGTAAAAGAGGGCAAGAATGTTATTCTGCTCAATTTCGATGAATTGGGCTCTTTTTCAATAGAGCTTGCAGATAATCTTATAGAATACCCTGAAGAAACGCTTCAGATTTTTGAAGTGGCAATGGAAGAGTCAGGGCTTGTTAAAAATCCTAAGGCAAGACTGATTGAACTGCCTGATCCATACACAATAAAAATCCGCAATATAAGGGCAAAGCATCTAAACAAGCTTATTCAGATAGAGGGAATTGTCAAGCAGTCTTCAGAAGTGCGTCCCCAGGTAGTGAATGCGAAGTTTGAGTGCCCAAGCTGCGGGACCCTGTTATCTATATTGCAGATTGAAAGAAAATTCCGTGAGCCATCCCGCTGTTCATGTGGAAGAAAATCAGGATTTAAACTGCTCAGCAAAGACATGGTTGATGCTCAAAGAATAGTGATTGAAGAATCGCCTGAAGAACTTGTCGGCGGAGAACAGCCCCGCAGAATTCAGGTTTTTCTGAAAGAAGACCTTGTTGAGCCAAAAATGGAGGAAAAAACAACTCCTGGAAGCAAGGTAAGAGTTGTCGGTACATTAAAAGAAATTCCAATACACTTGCCTACAGGATCAATACAAACACGTTTTGATCTTGCAATAGAATCAAATAATATAATTCCATTGGAAGAGTCTTTTGAAGATCTTGAAATATCAGACGAAGATGAAAAGCAGATAAGAGAGCTTGCAGCAGATCCAAAAATAGTATCTCTTTTGGTAGAAAGCATTGCTCCTAGCATTTTTGGATATGAAGAAATGAAAAAAGCCATTGCACTCCAGCTTTTTGGAGGTGTTAAAAAAGACCGATCTGATGCAACAAAATCAAGAGGCGATATCCATATTTTGCTTGTGGGCGACCCTGGTTGTCTAATAGGAGATGAAAGAATTGTCTTAGGTAACGGAACTATAGAAAGAATAGAAAATCTTGGCTCAACTCATTTAGAAGAAATAAATACACAGATACTAACTGGAGAAGGTGGAAAAAAAAGAGATATGGCAACAGTCTTCCATTATTATAGATATCAGCCAGTTATTGAAGTCATCACAGAATCCGGAAAAAGCATTAAAGGCACGCCTAATCATCCGTTACTTTGTGTTTCAAATAAAAATGGAAAAATTCTAAGAGAATGGAAACGGTTAGATATGTTTAGGGTTGGAGATAAAGTAGCCGCTGTAACTAGTATACCATGTACAATTACAAATCCTATTCTAACAAATTTTAAACCAACTTACCATACTTATGGCCCTAAATTTAAAGGAGTTTTACCAAAGTTTGTTACAGAAGAACTTGGTGCTTTTCTGGGCTATCTAGTCGGAGATGGTTGGGTACAAAAAACAAGAGTTGATTTTGTTGTTTCTGAACAAGAAATAGATATTCTTCCTAAACTTTTAAAATTGACTAAAAAGCTTTTTGATCTAACACCAAAGATTAATAAAAGAAAATTGGCTGATGGAAAAAAAGTTCAGTTATATTATGCGACAATTAATTCATCAGATATTGCGGAGAACTTATTATTCTTAAAAGAAAAAAGAGTTCCTGAACTTATCTTTCATTCTGGAAATAAGGTTGCATCTAATTTTTTGAAATGGCTTTTTGAAGCAGATGGCTGTGTCTTTAATAAAGGACGAGGAAGAAGATCTATATCATTTAAAGCGAAAAATATTGAATTATTGAGAGATGTTCAAATACTCTTACTCCGTTTTAGCATTCATTCCAGAATAGTTGGAAATTCATTAATGATCAGAAGAGGAAAAGAAATAATAAAATTCGCAGAAAAAATAGGTTTTGTTTCAAAAAAGAAACAAACTATCCTGAAAGAATTAACAAAAGAAGCAAAAAAATTTAGGAGATTTAATTCGCAGCGCTCGGAAAAGATAATAAAAATACTAAAACATCCTAACCAAGATGTTTTTGATATTGAAGTCCCAAACACCCATCGCTTTATAGCAAATGGAATTATATCTCATAATACAGCCAAGTCTGTAATTCTAAAGTTTATTTCAAGCATTGCTCCTAAAGGCAGGTATGTTGCTGGAAAAGGCGCTTCTGCAGCAGGAATTACTGCAACTGTTGTTCGTGATGATTTCATAAAAGGATGGAGTTTGGAAGGCGGTGCAATGGTTCTCAGTAATAGAGGGTTGATTTGCATAGACGAGCTTGAAAAAATGGATGAGCATGACAGGAGCGCAATGCACGAGGCAATGGAGCAGGGATCTGTTAGCATAAGCAAGGCAAATATCCAGGCTACTTTGCGTGCAGAAACATCGGTATTGGCAGCTGCAAATCCAAAATTCGGAAGGTTTGACCCGTACCAGCCGATTTCCCAGCAAATTGACCTGGCCCCGTCTCTGCTGAACAGGTTTGATGTAATATTCACAATTCGTGACCTGCCAGACAGGGCAAAAGATGAGGCAATTGCAACTCATGTTCTGTCAGAGCACAAGCATGAGAGAGCAAGCGCATCTATTGATACAATATTGCTAAGAAAATATATAGCATACGCACGTCAGAGAATAAAGCCTGTTTTGACAGAAGAAGCTGTGCATGAAATAAAAAAGTTTTATGTGGATTTGAGAAACATGCCTGTCGGAGGAGATTCATTGGTCAAGCCAATTCCAATAAGCGCGAGGCAGCTGGAGGCGCTGATAAGACTGGGAGAAGCTCATGCAAAAATCAGGCTCAGCAGCAAAATTATAAAAGAAGACGCTCTTGCTGTAATTGAGTTGATTAAATACTATCTGATGCAGGTTGGATATGATTATGAAACAAAAACATTTGACATAGACAAGCTTATTACAGGAGTCACAACAAGCCAAAGAAACAAAGTTATAATGTTAAGAGAAACAATCTCAAGGCTTGAATCAAGGCTTGGCAAGTTAATCCCATTGGAAGAGCTGAAAAAAGAGCTGATTGAGAAGATGTCTGAAAAAGAAATAGATGAGGCACTTGAAAAGCTTGCAATATCAGGGGACATATTCTACCCAAGAAAAGGATATGTTCAAAAGGTATAAAATGGAAACAATTAAAAGAAATATTGCTTACAAGCTAAGAATTGGAAGTTTATTTCATGGAAAAAGTGTTATAGAATCTGAACGCTTCAGATTTTTAGAATATAACAGCAGGAAAATTATAAGAGTTAACATTATTGCAAACATAGTTGAAAAATATATTTCAGATGACCGCCGTTATTTAGCATATAACATAGATGATGCATCAGGCCAGATAAGGATGAAGGTATTTGGAGAGGAAGAAATCAGGAAATTTGAGCAATTCTCTCAAGGAGATACAATAATGATAATTGGAAATCTTAAATCATATAGAAATGAATTATACATCATGCCGGAGATTATTAAAAAACTAGACCCCAGTTATCTTCTTGTAAGAAAATTAGAGATTGAAAATAACATAGAGGTAAAAGACAATAATGAAATCAGGGCTGTAAGGGATCAAATCATAGATATTATAAAAAATGCGGAAAATCAGGGAGGTGTTGACACTGAAAAAATTGTGATGGATATGAATGCAGATCCTGGTTTAATAAATGCTGAAATTCGCAAGATTCTCGAGGAAGGCCTTGCATACGAGCCCCGCCCTGGAAGAATAAGGTATCTGGGTTAATGATATGACCGCAATCTTTTTCATCAATATCCTTAAATGTTGACTTGCTGTAATTCTTGATTAATCTCTGTCTAAATCCTTCTCAGACATTTTAATATCTCTGTCTCCTTCTATTCAGCAAAATTCCAATATAGATAAGCGCGACCAAAGCTATTGCAAGAATTATAACCTTCATCCAATTATTCAGGTTTTGCCAATATCTGATATTTCCGTAAATCAATGACAAAACTCCGCCACCCATTAATCCAGCTCCAATTGCCTCTATGTTGAAGATAAGAGCTCCGACTGCAATTGCAATAATTCCCATTACTCCTGAAACAATAAAAACAGTTCTTGTATATTTTTTGTTAGCTTCGTCAAAATCCTTCTGGCAGAAATCGCAAGTCAAAGATGTTTCACATCCTCGCTCGTCATAATCATATACAGGACTTCCTCCTTGCTCTGTACACTCTCTTGCCTGTTTATTCAATTCTGCATTAAATGTGCAATTCCTTGGCTCTATAAAAGGTTTATCTGGATAAAAGCGGGATTTGCAGAAATCATTATATTCTGGCGAGTTATAAATCAGATTTGTTCCATACCCAACTAAGAACGCATATACAATTGCAATAGCAATTCCAAGAAGTATATTTTTAATGCTCACCATTATTACACCCCCACAAATAAGTTTATAAATCTTTTTCCCGCATTTCCTTTATTATGAAGCTGATTTTCGTAAGGCATGCTCAAACATTTAACAATGCAGAGGGTAGAATAAATGGCAGGCTTGATGATAAATCAACCTTTCTAACACCGCAAGGAATTGATGAGGCAATAAGGCTTTCTCATTTTGCAGAGTTAAAAAAAGTAAATATAATTTACTCAAGCCCATTGCACAGAGCTGTACAAACTGCCAGCCATGCTGCAGAAAAATTAAACCTAGAAGTGAAAACTGACAAAAGACTTGTAGAATGCAATTTTGGAAAATGGGAGGGAAAAACAACAAAAGAGCTTGGCAAAGAATGGGAAAAAAGAGAGAAAAGCCGATATACTTATATCTACCCAGGAGAATTTAATGGAAAAAAGGGAGAAAGTTATAAGCAATTATTTCCGCAAGTTAAGTCATTTATACAGGATATTATAAAGAACCATAATAAAAAAGATATAATACTTATCATATGCCACACAGGCATAATCCTGAATGTATGGAAACATTTTGAAAAATGGAGCGATGATGTTATTGGAGAAAAGGTTGTAAGCAACCATATTGCATACATAGTCAACACCGACACAAATATAGCAGAAGAAGTGCCATATTGATTTGCTTCTTATTTCTTTTAGGAAAGTTTTTAATCTCATTGATTTATCCTAGATTATGGATGACACAATAATTACATTAAGTCCCTTGGAAAGAAAAATAATACTTTTGCTCAAATACCCCTTTAACGAAATAATTGAGAAATCAGGGCTTGATAATGTTTCGGTATTTCATGCCCTAAAGTATCTGGCAAATAAAGGAATAATTGAATTGGATGTAAAAAAATCCAAGCTTATTGATCTTGGAACAAATGGGATTATATATGCAAAAAACAATCTCCCTGAAAGAAATCTTCTTGATCTTCTTGCAACTAAGAATATTATAAGACTGGAAGATGCAAAAAAGGAGTCAAGACTTTCTGATAATGAATTCAAAGTAGCGCTTGGTGTTCTCAAGAGCAAGGCAATGATTGAGCTTAAAGAAGGCAGAATTAAGCTTATTGCATCAAAAGAGGAGATAGTAAAAAAAACATTGGAAGAGCAGCTGATTGAAAAATTAAAAAACAAAGAGATATATCTTGATGAGCTTTCTCTAGAGCAAAGCTCAGCATTTAACTCATTGATAAAAAGAAAAGACATACTTAAATTAAAAGAAGAAAAAAACATAGAATTCTCTTTAACAAATCATGGCAAGGCAATAATAAAAAACATTGAAAAATCTAATCAAGATTTGATTGAGGCTCTTACTCCTGAAATAATAAAGTCAGGAATATGGCAGAAAAAGAAATTCAGGCATTATGATGTAAAAAGCAATGTCCCGGCAATATATGGCGGCAAAAGGCATTTTGTAAATGAGGCAATTGATTTTACAAAAAAAATATGGCTCGAAATGGGATTTAAAGAGATGCAAGGTCCAATATTAACAACATCATTCTGGAACTTTGATGCTCTATTTACTCCGCAAGATCACCCTGCAAGGGAGATGCATGACACATTCTTTATCAAAGAAACAGAAGGAAAACTTCCTGAAAGAGAATTAGTTTTAAAAATTAAACAAGCACATGAAAAAGGCATTAATGGAAGCAAGGGCTGGGGTTATGAATGGAGTGAAAAAGAAGCCAAAAAAATTCTATTAAGAACACATACCACTGTTTTATCAATCCAGACATTGGCAAAACTAAAAGAACTGCCTGCAAAATATTTCGCTATAGGAAAGGTTTTTAGAAATGAGACAATTGATTGGAAGCATGCATTTGAGTTTTATCAGACAGAAGGCATTGTTGTGGATAAAGATGTCAACTTTCGCCATCTGCTTGGTTATCTGCAGGAATTCTATAAAAAAATGGGATTTCTGAAAATAAAATTTGTTCCAACATTCTTTGCATTTACAGAGCCAAGCGTAGAAATCCAGATATTCCATCCAAAAAGAAAAGAATGGCTTGAATTAGGAGGGGCTTGAATTTTCCGTCCAGAAGTTGTCATCCCATTACTTGGAAAGAACATACCTGTTCTTGCCTGGGGGCTGGGATTTGACAGAATTATCACAGACTATTATGAAATAAATGATCTTAGGGAGATTTATTCAAATGACATTAATCAGTTAAGAAATAAAAAATTCTGGTTTAGATAATGGCAAATTTAAAAATAAATAAGCAAGAATTTGAGAAATATATCAAGCTCACTCCACAGATAATTGAGAAAATAAACTTATTTGGCACTCCTATAGAAAAATTGTCAGATAATGAAATTGAAATAGAGATACTGCCAAATCGCCCAGATATGTTATCAATGTATGGATTCTTGCGTTCATTTGAATCATTAATTGGCAAACCAAGTTTAAATGAATATAAAATCTCTAAGCCAAAAAAGGAATATTTTATAGAAATAGATCCTTCTGTAGCTAAAATTCGTCCATATACAGCATGTGCAATAGCCAAGAATATATCCTTTGATGATGAAAAGATCAAGGAGATAATTGACCTGCAGGGGAAATTGCACGCAACACTTGGCAGAAAAAGAAAAAAAGTTGCAATTGGTATTTATCCATTGGATAAAATAAAACTTCCTATAAAATATGAGGCAAGAAGTCCGCATAAAATAAAATTCATGCCGCTTGATTATGAAAGAGAATTAAATGCATTGGAAATCCTGAAAATGCATCCGACAGGAAAAGAATATGCGCATCTTCTTGAAGGCTATGATAAATTTCCTTTATTTGTAGATTCAGCTGATAAAATCCTGTCAATGCCACCCATAATAAACAGCAATGAAACAGGAAAAATAACAATAAATACAAAGGATGTATTTATAGAATGCACTGGATTTGATTTTAATATTTTAAAAAAAACATTGAATATAATTGTTGCAACTTTGGCTGACATGAATAAAGATAGCGAGATGTTCTCAATGGAATTAAGGTATAAGAATGGAAAAGAAATCACTCCTGATTTTAAAACAGAAAAAATCAGTGTCTCGTTAGAAAGAATCAACAAGCTGATTGGCATTGATATTAAAGAGGATGAGCTTAAACGTCTCTTATTAAAAATGGGCCATGACTACAGAGACAGAGAAGCAATAATAGCCCCATGGCGTATTGACATACTTCATGAAGTAGATATAATTGAAGATGTTGCAATTGCTTATGGTTATGAAAACTTCACCCCAATCATACCAAACATATCAACAATTGGAGAAGAATCAAAAAAAGAAATACTAAAAAGAAAGATTTCTGATTTATTAGTAGGATTAGGCTTTTTAGAGACATCATCATACTCTCTTACAAATATACATGAGATGAAAAAGACAGGGCTGAAAAACAACCCTATAGAAATCGAAGAATCAAAATCAGAATATAACATGCTAAGGGAAAACCTTCTTGTTAGTTCAATGAAGATATTGAGCAATAATATTGATGCAGAATATCCTCAAAACATATTTGAAATTGGAACAATTTTCAAAAAACAAAATTCAAGCATAGAAGAATCAGATTCTTTGGTTGTATCTCTTTGTCCATCAAATTTTACAAAAGCAAAGCAGATTTTAGAATACCTTGGAAAGATGCTAAATCTGTCATTTAGTCTGGAAGTGGAAAAGCACCCATCATTTGTAGAAGGCAGAACAGCAAGCATCTTGCTAAACAATAAAAAAATCGGAAATCTGGGGGAAATAAATCCATTAGTATTGAAAAACTGGCATATGAAAATGCCTGTCGCATCATTTGAAATAAATTTGGAAGAGAGATATAAATTATTAAATAATCAATAAAATGCCAGTAATTATATTGTTTTTTATTTCAGTATTCATAGCAGAAATTATAGGGACAATAACAGGATTCGGCTCATCAACAATTCTTATCCCAATTGCCTTGTTTTTCTTTGACCTTAAAACAGCCATAGCCCTGGTTGCATTTGCTCATCTCTTTGGAAATGTAATAAGATTGATTGTATTTAAGCGCGATATAAATAAAGAAATGTTTATTTATTTTGGCATCCCATCCATTGTCTTAACAATAGTCGGCGCAACATTATTGACAATAATATCTGCAGATGTTTTAAAAATAATCCTTGGTGGTGTTTTGGTATTATATGCTGCAATAACATTAAAAAACCCGATAATTCTAAAGCAAACTAAAAAGGTAGCTGTAATCGGAGGCTCGCTTTCCGGTTTTTTTGCCGGGTTGCTCGGAGTTGGCGGTGCAATAAGAAGCACCTTTCTCTCATCATTTAGAATGAGCAAAGAATCTTATATTGTAACAATGGCTGCAATAGGCATGATCATTGATTTAACAAGAATTCCTATTTATTTATCAAACAATTTTATACAATACAATATGTACATCTACATTCCAGTATTACTTGTGCTTGCTGTTGTTGGAACAATTATAGGGAAAAAGCTTGTTTTTAAAATGAATGAGGGTGTTTTCAGAAATATCATACTTATTGCCATCTCGCTTGCTGGAATAAATAAAATTTGTTTATGATGGTATTATTGCTTTGTATTAACATCCATTCCCAGAATCCTCAAGAACTCATTAGCTTTCTTTCCAATCAATTCTCTTATCTTTGCATCTTCTGCACTAAATACATTCTTTAAATTTCCAAATTTTTCAAGCAATTTTTTTGCTGTCTTTGGTCCTATTCCATAAAAACCCTCTAAAATAAACTGCGCTCGCTCTTTGTCATTCAAAATCCTCCTATTTCCGCGAAATGATAACTCCGATGCCCTATGGAATGGGCTTTTCTTAGCAAGCAGTAAAAGAAAAAGTGCTGTGTCTTTCTCATCAAGCGTATAAGCAACCGGCACTTTTTCTTCAAGTAGCAAATGCAGTAAAAATCCTCTTAAAGCATTTGAATTCTCTAATCTGCTATAAAAATCATTGTTAAATCCTTCTACAATCAGCAAATGCTTTGGATGCTGTTTTAATTCTTCTACCTGTCTTATAAGTCTCTTATTTATCATAGAAGAAAAAAAGTCGCCTGCACTCTTCCTCTCAATAACAACATCTCCGATAATATAATCGCCGACATCT
>JACPGZ010000024.1 GCA_016188895.1 Candidatus Pacearchaeota archaeon | reverse complement strand
TGGCTTTCCTTCTATTCAAGATATTTTAATACAGTTGAGATAAACATGAGCTTTTACAGGTTTCCATCTCCAGCTATGCTAAGGGTATGGTATAAGAAAACTCCAAAAGATTTTAAGTTTACATTAAAAGCAAACCGCTTGATTACTCATAATAAAAAATTGAAAAATGCAGATTCTCTTGTAAAAAGCTTTTATTCTCTTACATCATTGCTAAAAGAAAAAGCATCATGCATATTATTTCAGCTTCCTCCAAATTTGAATAAAGACATAAAAAGACTTGATAATTTTATAAAAATACTGCCTAAAAAATACGATATAGCATTTGAGTTTAGAAATGAGAGCTGGTTTTCAGATGATATTTATGACATTCTAAGAAAAAATGATATTGCTCTCTGTGTTGTCTCAGGTCTTGGCATGCCAGAGGTCTTAAAAATAACCAGTGATTTTAGTTATTTTAGATTTCATGGCTCAGAGCGCGCCTATTCATCATGTTATACTGACAAGCAATTAAAAGAATGGGCAAAAAAGATTCGCAGATTAAAAACCAAAAGAATATACGCATATTTCAACAATGATGATAATGCATATGCTGTAAAAAATGCGCTTGAGTTGAAAAATCTATTGTAGGATATCGCATATTAACTTCTTTGGGCAGCTGCCTTTCTTTGAAGAAAGGTGCTAAAATATTTAAACTGCCATTACTATTTTATAACAATTAAAAAGGAGGAAAAATGGACGGCAGTTATGAGGATTATTTTTCAGAAGTTGGGATTAAGCTTCGCGACCTGGAAGAGAAGGCAAACCTTCTGAAAGAAAGAACAATCTTGATAGGGCAGAATCTTATTGAGTTAAAGGAAAAATGGGGTGCAGATATCTCGCAGTTAAAGGCAGATATGGAAATACTGAAAGAAGAGAACAAAAGACTGAAAAAAGTTCTTGAAATGATAGCAGAACAATTGGATAATATTCCAAAAAGAGAGGAGATTGAAATTCTAAGAAAGCAGTTCAAAATGTTTGAGCCATTAAATCTTGTGAGAATGTCAGACCTTGATAAAATACTAAAGGAGAAAAAAGATAAATGGAGGAAAATCTAAGAAAACCTAGGTTGTCTTAAAATGTCAATTGTAGAAGAAATCATCTCGTTACAAGAACAGGGATACACAGACGAAGAAATAATTTCATGGCTTCAGGAGCGCGGCCTGACTCCAAATGAAATAGAGCAGGCATTGAACCAATCAAAAATAAAAACAGCTGTTACAGGTGAAGAAGAGCAAGAACAGCAATATGATCAGCAGGACACAGATCAAGGTTATCAGCAAGAATATCAGCAGCAATACCAAGAATATCCTCCTGCTGAAACAATCTCAGAAATCGTTGACCAACTTCTTGCTGAAAAATTAAAACGAATAAATGAATCAATTTCAATTCTCATAGACTTCAAGATTTCAATTGAAACAAAAATAACAGATGTTAATAGTAGGCTTAAAAAAGTAGAAGACCAGCTTGACAGCATCAGGGATTCTGTTATAGGAAAAATCGGTAATTACGGTAGGCAGATTGAGACAGTAAATAGAGAGATCGAGGCAATGCAAGATAGCTTTGGCAAGATGGTAAATCCATTGACAGAAAGAGCAAGAGCAATAAGAATCAGACAAAAAAACAAACCAGCTAGAACAACAAAGCCGAAAGCAAAAAGAAAAAGAATTATTAGAAAACCAATATCAAAACATATAGAAGAATCTTAATGTGGTGGTACTCTGCGTTCTCTTCCAATCCTGTTGAATATAAAAAACAGAATGATAATTATCAATAGAATAATTCCCGCAATTATGCTGTTTCCATAAACCTGCCATACATAGCTTCCGCCAAATCCAAACAATGCATAGTCAGAAAATGAATTGAACAAAATTGCTAAAAAGGTAATAATCCCTATAAGCAATAAAATATAATTTCCCCATCCCCATTGTCCCTGAAAATCTGTAAGCGGAATAAATACGCCAAGCAATATTAATGCTGTAATTAAAATAGCTAAGCCAACTCCAAGCTGCGGAAAGATGATGCTGAAAAATGCAGGAACAAATGGCTGGCCTGCAAAGCTTCCATATCCTGGAAATGTCAGTGCAAGCAATGCAATTGACATTGCAATAACAGCATTCACTCCCTTGTTTTCTGTGAAGATATGAATCTTGTCAAGGATGGCATAAATTATTGCAAAGAGCAGCAAGAATGGAAGAACATAAGTAAACACACCTATTTCTGCCCATTGCTGAAGCACAAATCCTATCTCTCCGCTAAGCGGATATATCTGTAAAATCACCATTTTTCTAATTATTAGAAATTAGCTAAATAGCTTTATATATCTTTCGGGAATTATAACTGTTTTTATCATGGATTTAATGCGCGCAAATGGCTAAGAAAAAATGCAAGAGGCTTTCCCAAAAATTGTTGCAGATTTTCAGAAATAAAGAATTTGCGATTAATGCTAAAATATTTTGAATAATCTTCAGCATTTTTATCAGTAATTCTTCTCGCTGCATAATCTCCGCAAAATGCTGCAAAAGGCAGGCCAGCGCATCCCAGCACATATTGAATTGATTTATTTTTAGGATCATAATCAGCAATTGGGATTAAGTCCTTTGTTACATCAATCAAGCCATTCCAATAATATGGAAATTTGACATGCTCTAAAAAAGGAAAATGCCTTTTGAAATCCTTGATTACTTTATTAATTACCCATGGCGAATTATAATGTCTTGGATAATAATAAGTCAAGGCAGACCCTCCGCCAACAACTAATCTATCATCACCCATAATACGATAATGTATATATACATGCCTTGTATCCCATCCCATCATCATCTTCTCTTCTGGAAATATGCTCTTTATTTCTGATTTGCTCAATGGCTCACTCACAGCTAAAAATGATTGTATGTGATAATATTTTTTTGATGTATCTGCATCAAACTCATTTGTCATCTTGTCTATGCAGACAATAATGTTATTTGCCTTGCAAGAGCCAAGATGTGTCTTTGCTGTGTTTTTTTCAATTTTATGCACCTCTGTCCCTTCATAAACTCTAATGCCTTTTTTTAAAAGTACATTCTTTAGCTTTTGTGAATAAACAAGCGAGTTTATCCCATAACTATTGCCAGACCGCAAGCCTGCATGATAACCTTTTCCAGGATGTACAGACTTGAGTTTTTTTGTATCATAAAATGTATAGGAAAATCCTAATTTCTTTAATGCATCTGCTTCTTCTTTTAATATCTCAATATCTCTCTTGCTAATAGCTACATAAAGAGCGTCTTGTTTCTGCAAATCGCAGTTTAGGTTATATTTTTTTATTGTATCTACTATAAGATTGATTCCTTGAATAGGAATGCTATAAATTTTCTTTGCTTCCTCAATTCCAAATAATCCAATAAGCTGGCTCAAATCAGATTCAGTTGCAGGTGTTAAAAATCCCCCGCTCTTTCCAGATGAGCTTCCTCCGCAAATGCTTCTCTCCAAAAGAACAACATCTTTTCCGCTTTCAGCAAGTCTTAATGCTGCATGCAATCCTGCAAATCCTCCTCCAATAACCAAAACATCGCAGGATATCTTTCCTCTTAATGGAGGGCAGAAATCAGTTTGTGTGTTCAGCAAATCTATATGCAACCAATTCTCATATATCATATCCTTACCAACTCCTTTTTCTATAATAGAAAACCAGCAAGATATAAAGCTTTCGCCAGATTAGTCTATCAAAAAGAAATACCATTTTTTAGGAAGTTTCATAAAAGAAACCAACTCAGATACTGGGTTGATAAGGGTTTACCCTTATATTTCTTTTATTTTTTGCCTCTTAAAACAAGAATAAATGCGCCGATAATTGCTGCAATCAATATAACATTTGTAAGTATTGCACTGCTTGCCTCGCTCCTGAAAATGAAAAAATAAACAGCATCAAGATAATTAGTTGCCCATAATACTGCAATTACCAATGCAATCCCAATCAATATTCCAAATGC
>JACPGZ010000023.1:8634-9206 GCA_016188895.1 Candidatus Pacearchaeota archaeon | reverse complement strand
CTTTGTCATAAAGCTCTTTGTCAAATTCATAATAAGGCGAAATAGAGCCTGCGAGAGGTTCGATTTCTACTTTAGTTTCTGATTGCATTGTTGGTTCTCCATTAGCTGTATCAAGTTTTGCTTCCTCTTCTGCACTTAATTCAGGAACTTGATTATTATCTTGATTTCCTTGTTGAAAAAAGAAAAATCCAATTACCACAACAGCAATAATAACAACTGCAATAATTAAACCAGTTTTCATATTATAGAGAAAATGATTTAATTTAAAAAACTATCTTAAAAATTTTAAAAAAAATTTTAGTTTAAAGCGAATGACAAAAGATTTATAAAGATGTTTTTATGAAAATATTTCATGGCAGACTTAGATTTAATCGTAAAGAGCAAGATAAAAGAGGCTGTTAAGGATTTGAACATAGCTGCAGAGGTTGCAGAGGCATTGAATAAGAGAGTTGTAGATATGTTGCAAGACGCTGCGGAGAGGGCGAAGGCAAACGGAAGAAGAACATTGCAGGCTCGCGACTTATAACTTTAGAATGTCAAAGTATGAAATATTTTGAGCATGCTCAAGAACC
>JACPGZ010000023.1:0-8607 GCA_016188895.1 Candidatus Pacearchaeota archaeon | reverse complement strand
TTTTGAGCATGCTCAAGAACCAAACAAATCATACAATTTGACGTATGATTCTTGACATACTAATATTTAAATAACCAAAAATAGTATGTCGGAATATGAAGATAATAAATATATTTATTATTGGGATTTTAATCTTGGGATTATTAGGTATTGTATTAGCTAATGTAGAAGACAAGATTGCAAAAGAAGGCAAACTTGATGATATTGATGAAGATATTGATGTAGAAACTGTTGCGACTTTAGATAATGAAACAAATAATATTGTAAATAATACGCTAAATAAAACAAAAGAACACAGAGAAAAGATAAAAATAGGGGAGGAAAGAGTTACTCATTTTGCAGGATTTGCTATATCTGGCGATAATGGTGAGCCTGTAAAAGGATTATGGGTTAGCCAAAGATTTGAAAGAAATAATACTAATATAACAAGAGCTTCTGGAAGATTTGATATTGGTCATGGTGATGAGAAAAGCAAATTTAAATTACTTCTAAAAGAATTCACAAATAATTCAGTAAGTTTTTATGTATTTCCAATTGATGCAAGTTTAGAAAGAATAGATAGAGAAAATACAACAAGCAATAGTATTGGGACACTAAATCTTGATCATAAGAAATATTCAAATATTGTTGTATGGAAGGGCAAGCTTGTTTTGAATTCTGGAAGCCGAGCAGGAACATGGGAAGTGACGGGTTGGAGCAGAACCAAAACAATTAAGAGAGGGGATATTGAAGAGACTCGAATACAAATGGTTGATAAAATGGAGCGGGAATTAGCTCAAGCACAAGAAAAAGTTAATAAGACAAGAGAAAAAGTACAAGAAAGAATTGGGGATGCACAGGAAAAAGGCGAGGAAGAGATTAGAAAGGCTGAACAAAAAGTAGAAAGAGTAAGGCGATGGTGGGAATTTTGGAAGAGTAAGTAATACTTCTAACAAATAAAATTAACTATAATTAGCAATAGGATACTGAAATCTTGAGTAGCCTGCTTTCAGAGTTTGCTCTCTGACCCATGCCTCATCTTGTTCAGGATTTAGAATATGAAGCAATTCGTGATATAAAATTTCATCCATGTCTTTGCCTCCAATTGTGTCTTTATGCGAGATAACTGGCTGGGCTGTATTTGCGGTTCCAAGAACATAAAGTCCGAGCTCAACATTTGATAGAGGAACTGGTTTACTGCCTAATATATTTTTTATCAACACTTCTAAATCATTCTGGTTTGTATAATAGAATAAAGTTACATAAAGAGGATTGTTTTCGTGAGGGTCGTTCTTATTATCCTTTCTGTCTGTCTGATTTATTTCTGTATACTTATTATCATCAATTTCATAATTTTGGAGGGTGTTTTTAATTAATTCCATATAGTATTTTGTAGATTAATGTTTATAAATGTCTTACTGCTTTGAACTTTATGGGAAACAAGGAAAAGGGGAGCAATGCCGAGCGCGAGTTGCTGAAAATGTTTTCTGCAAGCTCCTGGAGAGCTGTCAGAGTTGCGGGCTCTGGAATAGGAGAGGAAAGCCCTTGTGACTTGATTGCAGGCAAGGGAAATCAAAAATTTGCAATTGAGTGCAAAACTTCTAAAGACAAAAAAAGGTATTT
This sequence comes from Candidatus Pacearchaeota archaeon, assembly GCA_016188895.1. Taxonomy (GTDB): domain Archaea; phylum Nanobdellota; class Nanobdellia; order Pacearchaeales; family GW2011-AR1; genus JACPGZ01. The sequence continues at coordinate 7,005 of JACPGZ010000023.1, read as the reverse complement.
GAACAAGAGCCAGATAAATGATTTTCTTGTTTTTTCAGAGATTTTCGGATTAGAGCCGTTGATTGCTGTCAGATTTAACAGAGAAGGATGGTTTTTTATAAATCCCAAAGATTTTGGGATTGAAGACACTGGCAGGCTTCTTGCAATCTCGCTTGAGGATGCAAAACAGAAAGGAAAGAGATTCAGCGAGATTTTTTCGCAAAGCGAGGATTTCAGTGATTTGATTAGTTAATTTTTTCAGCAAACCAAAATGTTATTAACGGAGTTATAATCATTTGCAGAACAGGAGTCAATCCAACTTTGATGAAAGGAATTATTGGCATTTTTGAATTGTAAAAAAATCTGTCTGTATATTGGGCATAAAGCTCAAATCCAATTGATATTATCAATCCAAATATTATTGATAGTGTGATATTTTTCTTGTTGCTTATCTCCCACTGAAATGAGCGATTAAAGGAGGAGATTGCAAGAAAGATGATAAGCACCATGATTATATCTCCTCCAGCTGCCTTTAAGATTAGAATGGGGTAATATCCTGTTTTTAATGCATTGACCGCTGTTTTGTATAGCGGAGAATGAAATATCTCCCACGCAAGATTGAAAATAAAGGAAAAAATTATTATGTAGATTATCTTTTTAGTTAGCATTATATAATAACAAAACGCAAATTTATAAACATAAGCCCATTCCATAGGGCATCGGAATAAAATGGTAAAAATGTTTATGTTGAGGTATATGGATGCACTTCAAACACATTTGATTCTGAAAAGATGATTATTTGATTGCTATCATTCCCTAAATTGAAGCTTAAATCCTGGATTGAATAGGATTGTATCTTTATTATCTAATTGACATAGTGTATTATTTTCAATAAGTGCTTCAAGATTTTCTTTTTGATTTTCTGACATAAAATGATTTAAAAAATAATCCATTCTCATTTCCCATTCTTCAAAGCCAATTTCTACTTCCTTTCCGTCTACTAGAATTTTTTTTTCATGGGTGTAGAGAGCTTTTTCAAGCTTGAGCTCTCCATAATCTTTTTTAAAGCTAGAATTAAATACTGGTGTTATTAAGATATTAGGAAGTTTAAAACTTTCTCTTTTCAAAAGACCAGTTCTTTTTTCTACATATGTTACTGGAAATTCTTTTATGGTAAGCAATGCTATAGGTAACCTTTTCTTTTTTGCTAGCAACTCTCCTCTTAAATCTTCATCAGGATAAAAACTTCCTGCACTTAAAGTTCCAGCATAAAATCTTTTATTTAATTCTGCAAGAAAAACCTCTGGACCATGACTAGAATTGCCATGAATGTATATGCAAGGTTTTCTATTAGCAAGATCAACACCAATTATTTCGTATCCTTTCTCTGCAATAGAATCTAGATAGATTGGTTCAATTCTTTGATATCCTTCACCAAAAAGATCTTTTGGAGTTTTGTCAATAAGTTTTGCCATGATTTTTTACGATAATGATGATATTTAAATCTTTTGTTTCTTTATAGTAGTTACGTTATTATATTTTACGGCGAATTAGAAGAAACTTCTGATTCTGAATTGCAACAGATAGTTAGTTCAGCACGAAATGATAAAATATGGGCTAATATAAATATCAAAAAAAGAGTTGAAATCATTTCCAAATTGATTGATCTACTTGAAAAGAATAAAGAAGCTATTGCCCATGTTATGGCTAATGAAATGGGAAAGCCATTGAAAGCTGGAAAGCATGAGATTGAGATTGCAAAGAAGCGAGTTATTGATTATTGTGACATGATTCCTGAATTTATTAAAGATGAAATTTTGTTTGAAGATAATAAAGAAAAGAATATTATGACATTTTCTCCGCTCGGGGTTGTTGCAGTTATCTCGCCATGGAATTCTCCAGTATTTGTTCCACTTGCTATGATTATTCCGCCTTTGTTATGCGGGAATAATGTTTTATGGAAGCCTTCTGAATATACGAGCTTTACCGGTTTGAAGCTTGCTGAATTGTTTAGTAACTTAAAAAAAGCAGGGCTGCCTGAAAATGCTTTTCAAATTGTTATTGGAGGAAAGGATGCTGGAAAAAAGATTGTTGAGAATAATATTGATATGGTTGCTTTGACAGGAAGTATAAGAGCTGGAAAAGAGGTTATGAAAGCAAGTGCTGGCAAACTGCATAAATTTGTACTTGAATTAGGAGGAAAAGACCCTGCGATTATTTTAGAAGATGCAGAGCTTGATAAAACTGCTCATGAAATTGTTAAAAGCTCTACAATGTATACAGGACAGGTTTGCTTTGGGGTTGAGCGGGTTTATTGCCATGAAAATATATATGATAAATTTGTTGAAAGAGTTACAGAAAAAACTAAAAAGCTTGTTGCTGGAAATCCTCTTGATGAAAAAACAGATATTGGACCTTTTGCAGTAAAGTTTCAAATGGAAAAAGTTCTTTCTCATATAGATGATGCTTTAAGCAAAGGAGCTAGATTATTATACGGAGGGAAAAGAATTGGTGATAAAGGATATTTCATGGCTCCGGGTGTTATAGTTAATGTTAATCATAACATGAAAATAATGCAGGAAGAGACATTCGGGCCAATAACTCCTGTTATGAAATTTAAAGATGTTGAAGAAGCAATAAAATTAGCAAATGATTCTATTTATGGATTAACTGCTAGCATATGGACAACTGACTTGAAAAAAGGAGAGGAAATTGCGCGAAAAATTGAAGCAGGAACTGTTGAAATCAACAGGCATGGAATGTCTAAAGCAGGATGTCCTTGGGGCGGATGCAAGCAATCTGGAATTGGAAGAATTTACAGTAAGGAAGGAGTTAGAGAATTTTGCAACATCAAGCATGTTTGGGTTGTGAAGTGAAAAAATCAAAAAATTGCAAGTAAAAGATGTGCTGGTATTGCAGAATATTTTTCTCCCTTTATCAGAGTATCTTTTGTTACTAAAATTCCTTTATTAAAATAATATAATCCCTTATAATCTTGTTTTGATATCTTGTTCTGGTATTTAACTTCAAATGGAAAAATTTCATTCTTCACTTTTACTATAGCATCTACCTCTTTTTTATTCTTCCAATAATAAATTGACGGAAATAATCCTGTATATGTTAATCTTGCTAGATTAGATATTACAACTGCTTCTACTATATCTGGATTTATTTCATACTCTTTAAAATTAATTTTTTTATTAAAAACATGATAAATAAAAGGATCAAAAAAATAGATTTTTTTATTTTTGTTATAATCTGGGATCTTTTTATTTAACTCAAGGTAATAAAGTGTTAACAACACAAACATATTCTCTAAATCTTCCACATAAACTGAAACTGTTTTATGGCTTTTTATTTCTGCATCTTTTGCCAAGGAATCCCAGCTAACAGGAGTTGACTGCTTATTGATTATAGAACTCATAAGTTGAATGAGTATTTTTTCTTGTTTTCCCCATTTGACTATATCTCCCACAACCCACCTAAAATAAAGCTCATATACATATTCTGGAATTTTTTTATTAGCAAAATATTCATTAATTACTAATGGAAAACCTCCTGTAATAAGATAATGTTTAAATAAAATTTTTAAATCAGAGTCAAATATTCTTGCATTATTAATTTTATTGTTTATATCTTTAATTATTAATTTTTCAATTTTTTTAATTTTGATTGCTATTTCTGGTTTTATTAATTCTACATATTCAGAAAAAGTTAATGGCAATATTAAGATATCTTTTCCTTCTTTACCTGTTCTTCCTGGAAGTCTTTCAATCCCATATTTTATATCTAATGTGTGAGAACCTGTAAGCATTAAAAAACAATTATTTAATTCACCAGAATCTTTTAAAGCCTTAATGCTTTTTTGCCAATTTTTAACTCTTGATATTTCATCAAGAAAAAGATATTTGTTTTTTAAATCATATTCTTTTGAAAATGCAAGATACTCTCGTAAAATGCTAGCAAGTTCTCTGAAATCAATAAGCTCGTCACAATTAAGAAAAAAAATGCTCTTTTCATCTATCTTTTCTTTAGACAATAGGTTTTTTATTAATAGCTTAATAAAAGTTGTTTTTCCTATTTGTCTTGGTCCTCTTAAACTAAAAATATTATTTGGATTTAATTTTAATCTTTGTAATAAAGGAGATTTCCACTTATATTTTTTTTCTACAAATTCTTTAATGTGCTTATCATCCTCAATGTATTCTTTACCTTTCCACCAAGGATTTAAGGTCTCAAATCTCATTGATATTATAATACCAGCATATATATAAAGCTTTTGGTATTCCAATACTAGAGATATTTTAGGTAACTAGTATCTCCTCTTTTGTTTCCCACGAGACAGAGACTACTTTATTAGGATTAATAAGGAGTTGGGCTTAGTAAGGGACTCGGGCTTGAAGAAGGAGATGGAGAAGGTGATGGAAATATAAAGGCTGTAATATTAAAGATAATTTTGTTGTTTTTCCTTGTTCAATTTGTAGGATTGATTTATAATCTTGATAGCCATATTTAGTTAATCTAAGGTCATAGTTGCCTTCTATCAATTCTTTAATATCTTTTGGCGTATATCCTCTGTATATGTTGTCAAGATAGATGGATGCTGACGATGGTGAAGAAGTGATGTAAAGTGCTCCTTTTGGCAGAGATTCAAGATAATTGACAATACTCTTACTTTTCAATAGTTTTATTCCTTAAAATAAGTGTGATTGAGGAAGAATAAAATTTCTATTATTTCATATATCTCTAGAAGAATTGAGTAAATATTAAAGGATATCAAAGTGCTTTTTGTTTCTTGTTTTTTGATCTCCTCTTGATAATTTTTTATGCTTTCATTTAATTCTTTTATGAGAGAAGTAATTTTCTCAAAATTGAATTTTCTGCATAAAGATATAGATTCTTTTATAAAGGCGATCGCCTTTTCAATATACTGTAAAGTTTCGGGGTTAATTTTTTCTTTGTTTTTATGGTGACTTAAAGCAATTTGGAAGTATTTATCACCAATGCTCTCTAATTTGTATATTAAATTATTGTAATGAAGAGTTTTTTTATGGTCTTCATGTCCATGTGATGCCAGTATTCTTATGCAAAAATCTTGTGCTTGGTTTATTAATCTCTCTGTTAAATAAGCTTCGTCAAAACTATCTTTGTTATTCAATAGGGCATTATAAATTTGTTCTGACTGATGGATAAGATGTAGATAAAGTTTGTTTAAAATATTTTCAAATTCTTTTGGATTAACTTTTGCGCTTTCTATAATTGTGGCATAGTACTCTTTTTCATTTCCCAGTTCCCAGAGTTGCATTCCAGTTAAATGATCAAAAGTGTTTTGTATCATGTCTAGTTCTTTCAGTTGTTTTCCCCTGTGAGTTACTGTTTTATTTGGTGTGTAAATAGCTTTAATTTTTTTATACCCAGCTCTATAAAGCATGCCTATTATTTTTGTTGAAAATGGGTGTAATAGGCTTACATTTATTTTTGCACTTTCTTCTTCTATTGGCGAAGAGGTCTTAATTCTAAGTGAATTACCTTGTTCTTCTAATGTTAATTCCTCCCCTTTTTTTATATTGAATTTTTTTGTCCAGCTTGATGGAAGAGAAACTGCTAAAGTGGATGGACCTACTTGGAGTATTTTTCTATTCATGTTTTTTTAAGGAATTTAGATAATATAAATATTATTATAATATAGATATGCATAGGTATTATTCTTTAATAATAATTATATAGTTTAAATAATATAATGTTGTATGGATAACGAATTGGAAAGAAGACTTGGTGCATTGTTAAGAAGGTTAGAAGATGATTCGGAAGAGTATAGATCAGATTTAGATATGGGTTATGATACTGTTGCAAGAAATAGGAGACTATTAGGAGAACTTAGAAATGAATTGAGCAGCATTTCAGAAAGATTAAGTCAAGGGGAATTAGAAGGTTTGTTAAACATTGCTGAAGAATTATATCCTCTTAATTTTTATTCTGGAACTGGATATGGAACATGCTATGGTGTTAGGCCGGTTTTAAATGTTGTTAAAAATCTGAATTCACAATATGAAGGGCTTGCTGATGAAGGAGTAAGAATTGCTTACATTGACGCCTTATGTGAGCTTTACAGTATAAGAACTGGGCACTGGGTGCTTCCTTTTAATTCTTATTTGGACGGGGAGGAGCCAGATAGCTTATTTCCAAATGGCACGATAAGATATATGAACAAACAGTTAGAAGGCGCGAAAACGCGCGAAGAGAAATTAAAAATTTTTCAGGATATAGTACTTGAGGCTAAAGCTCGAAACTATAATAAACAAGGAAAATGAAATATTTAATAACAGATTATGATGGGGTTTTGATTAGAACCGAATTTGCTAAAGCTGCTGGATGGTATATTGCGGCTTTATATATGAGGGATGTTTTAGATAGCAAGCTTATTGAAGGTTTGAAAAGTGGGCTGGAAGATGCTATTTCTATAGTTGAAAGAGATTGTGAGGAACAAAAAGAAATAGAAAAAGTAACTGCATTGGCCGGGATGTCTCAGGACGCTACTAGAGACGCTGTGGCTGATTTATTTTTAGAGAAAGAGTATGAGAGATATGGAAAAGAGCAAACTAGAGAAAAATTAAGAGAAATTAGAAATGGAATAAAAAATGTGATTATTAATGCAATGGGCAGGCCTATAGAGGGCAATATTAAGTTTTTTAGAGAGGCAAGGAAGAGTGGATTGGAATTAGGTTTGGTTACTCAGACAACTTCAAAAGATGTTGTTGAACAAGGTAAAAGGTTTTCTGATTTACATATAGATATGTTTTCTTATATGGAGTGTGCTGGTGATGAGTTTTATAAAAAGATGGGAAAAGATGATGGTTATAGGCCAAGGATTGATAAGAAAGCTGTGGCTTATGCTTGTATATGCAAAAGAATGAATATAAATCCATTTGAAACAGTAGCATTTGAAGATTCTGCTAGTGGTATTGATGCTGCAAATGCAGTTGGTATTGTAAGCATTGGTGTTAAGGATGAATGTAACACACAAGA
>JACPGZ010000020.1 GCA_016188895.1 Candidatus Pacearchaeota archaeon | reverse complement strand
CTGTTTTTTCAAATTTACTTGGAGATTTAAAAAACAAATACGGAGGCGAGATAATGCTTATTCCTATAGCAGGTGATAACAATCTAACATCTGTTAGCTTAATGATGAACAGATACAATATAACAGAGCTCCCAGCTATTCTTATTGACGAGAAGATTAAAATTTACGAATTGCAAACTCCAGAGGAAATAGAAGCTTATATAAAAAACAACAAGTTAATTTATCAAAATAATTCAACTTTTCTAAACAGTGTTTTATAATCAGAAAAACCCTCTTGTTTGTTCGTTGGGTTTTTGGGATGCTCAGAAATTGAAAGTAAGATTGCTCACAACCACATACTGAAGTATGTGGTTTTCAATTTCTGACATAACATTATTTCTGAATAACACATTAATACTATAATACAGAAATGTTTATAATATTATATTAATCTTATTCAAAGATGAGAACATGCGTAATTTGCGGCAAAAACGAGGCTGAAGACGAGATTGTTAGGGCTATTTATGGCACTCATATCCAAGATATATGCAGAGGATGCGCTGAAAGTGAAGGCATAGCGATATTAAAAAAACCAACTGCGGAGCAGCTAAAGGAAAGCGAGAGGCCGTTTACAGTTGATGAGCGTCTTGAGCGTTTGACAGGAGTCAAAAGAAGGGATAAGTTAATGCCGATTATTCATGATTTTATAAGAGCAAAGCCCCGCCCCAAAAGGCAGGATTATTCTTATCTAAATATTATTGATAATTTTCAGTGGCATATAAAAAATGCAAGAAGAAGGATGAAGATTTCTACATTTCAGCTTGCAAGAGACATAGCTGAATCAGAGAGCGTTATAAGAATGATTGAGGAGGGCAATCTTCCTGGCGAGCCAGAAGAAGTTATCCGCAAGCTAGAACAATACCTTAGGATTAAGCTAATAAAAGAGGATAAACCCAAGACTATTATTGAGGAAAAAACAGAGCAGCAAGATAGTTTGATAGGAAAACAAGTTGAAATAATTGAAGAAGCGCCAGAGACAAAAACAGAAACAGAAGAAGCAATTGACTTGGGACAAAAAGAGCCAGAGAAAATATGATTTATTTATATAAATATTAATGATAATTTTATATATAAACTTTATTTTTAAATTCTAATGAAAACTCCTAAAATAATAAGAGGCGAACAAATTATTAAAGTACTAGTCAAAAAAGGATATTACATAAAAAGCAGAGGCGGAAGTCATGTATCCTTATCAAATGGCAAGATTCACATAACTATTGTATTGCCAATAACAACAATCGGAGTTTTTAAGAAAATATGTAGATTAACAGGGATATCTAAAGAAGAATTTTTATAGAAATATTTTTGTAAGTAATGGCATTTCATATTCTTCATTTTCTTCTTTAATTAGCGACTCTCTTTCTTCTGGGAAGGTTTTCAAATGAATCGCTACGCCTTGTCTAAATCTTTCTTTTGCTTCGTCAATTGTATTTCCCTCTGCAAAAACATTTATATCTGGGCTAGATGCTACAAAAATTTCTTTATCTCCTTGTTTTTCTCTTTCAATAATTATATTAATTCCAATTCTATTTTCCATGTAATACTATGTTAAACAAGGTTTAAATATTTTTGTAATAAAGAGCCGGAAAAACTTTCTTAGAAAAATTTATATATAAGTGCTACCAATCTTAAGTATGGGTAAAAATACTCTTCCTAAATATACAGGACCAAAAGGAGAAAGTAATATTACATATTTTGATGCAAACTCCCCGTTATATGCAGGATTAAATAACACATCTTATGAATCTTCTTCTAGAATCTCTGGAAGCGATTCTTATCAAACTAGAGCAAATTATCAGTCAAGATCCAGTTATTTTGGAAGATTACATCATTCATCTCAAGATAGCTATAAATCTAATAGATTAGATGAGAGAATAAATCGTTATAATCCTTCAGGTGTTTGTCCTACATGTCAAAGACCATTTTTTAAAGATAAAGTGATGTATATGGATGCTACAAAACAAAGAAAAGCTGCCTAGAAACCTTTATAAACCTAAGGGGAAACCCCTTATAAATCGCTATATATAAAATGAAGCTCAATTATTTAACAGATAAGAAGGATGAAGTCACATTTGAAGCTGATAATCCAACTGTATGCGAGTTGTTAAGAGTTTATCTTAATAATGAAGATGATGTGAAAATGGCTGCATGGAAAAAAGAGCATCCAACAAAAAATCCTATTATGACTCTGATAACAAATGGGAAAGATGCGAAAAAACTTCTAAAAGAAACTGCAAAAAAAATTGAAAAAGACTTGGATAAGATTGAAAAAGAGTTTAAGGCTGAAAAATGAGCAATCCAATTGATGTAAAAGCAAATTTAGAATCACTATTTCAAGAATTAATAAATGAGAGAGATTATATTGCTAGAATGCAAAGAGCATCTGATTTTACAGAATTATGTCTAAGCTTAATTGACAATCCAGACTATAGAACAATTGCACAAGAATATATGAGAAGATATGTTAAATTAGCATAATTCTACAACATCAACAAATTCAAAAATATAAGCAAAGTAATCAATGCGGAAATAAGGCAGTAAAAACAATAACTTTTTATTATTCTTGCCTGGACATAAACAAGAAAGGCAGAGAATAAAAGACCGATTCCAGATATTATAACAAGCCATATCTTAATGCTTGAGCCTTGAAAAAGCAAGATTGCTCCAATCAAAACAGCAATATAAAACATCAATCCAAGAATTTCATTTCTTACAAAGAAAATTTTGTTCCATTTGCTTTCAACAACAACTTCGCATCCATCTATAGGGCATACAAGCTGCTTTTTCATAAAATGAGTCCATGCTAAATATGCAGAATCAATTATTCCCAATAATGCTAGTACTATAAGCGAAACAATAAATTGAATAGCCATTTTATTCCGATGCCCTATGGAATGGGCTTGTATTTTGATAATACAGCTAATGCGATAGCTGACAGCAAAATTGCAACATCCCTGAATAAAATATCCAGAGAGCCTATGTTTGATATTACAATTGCGAGCATTGTTAATGCTGACAAAATAGATGCGTAAAATATTTTTTTATTTGACAAAAGCCATAAGCCAAGTGAGATGTTATAAACAGAATGAATGTACAAGAATATTCTCTCTGGAAATACGTTCCTTATCCATAATGGGATAAATCCAACCCATGAACTCGGATCTAAAAATGCTGCAATAGCTGCATAAAAAAATACAATTGCAAGACCTGCTCTTAAAATAAAAGAAATTAATAAATCTTTATTAACAATTCCTTGTTTATTATCGTCTTTTTTCATTGTTAATTCACAATAATTGTGCCAAAAAGCCCTGGGTTAAGATGATCGTGATAGTTCCAGCTTCCTTTAACATTAAATACAAAGCTGAAGCTTTCTCCTTGCTTCAGGCCTTTGCACGCATCAAAATCACTTCCGCCTATTACAGGGCATTTGCCAGTGCTTTCAGGATAAACTTTATGTGTTGGATGCTGTGCAGATGCAGTCCAGTGCTGAGATGTATCTTTATTCAAGAATACAACTGTGTCGCCCTGTTTTATTTCAAGAGTCTTGGGAGAAAATCCTGCAGATGTAATCTCAATGGTAAATGTTTGAGGTGTTGTTTCAGATTCTGGAGTTGGACTTGGAAACGGAGTAGGTGCTGATGTATCCGGCAAAGTAATTTTAGAAGTTGTATCTGTTATGGTTTTGTCCTGATTATTTGGCAATACAACTGCTAAAAGAATTATAATCACTACTGCAATAATTGCAACAATCAAACCAATAACAGCTCCTCTTTGCATAAAACAATCTATAAAAATAGATATATAAAGCTTATGGAGAAAAAAGCTATTATTTAATTTATGACAATTTTTTATTCTTACTAAAACGGCTTTCAGCAATATTTATATAACTTGACTAATTTAATTGCTTATGTGGAAAAAACTGACATGGGTTGATATCATTGTAGTCATATTGATAATACTTTTAATTATCTATCTAATTAAAATACAATTTTATTAAAATGGCAAAACTAAGTTGGATTGATATTTTATTAATTTTGTTAGGATTATTTATAGCATATCAAATAATAAGGAAAATTATTGGGGGAAGTTGGCAAACAGAAAGCCTAATAATAGCATTATTAATCTTTAATCTTGGCTTAACATGGAGATTAAATATGAAATTTGAAGGGCATATGGCATGGCATAAAGCAATAGACAGAGATAAAGAGTAATTTTAGTTTATCTTTTTATTCTTTATCCATAAAAACAGAATCTCTTAATAAAACTTTATATTTGTAATAAAAGAAAATCATATAAATACCATTAAATAAGTTAATCCATGATAGGCGCATATTCTGAAAAAGAAGCAGAAGAACTTGCAAGATTCTTTGTCTCTGCTATTAAAACTCCGATACCAGTTCTCTACGACTCGCGATACCCTATGCGCAATGGGTATGGAATGGGCATTCCTCAAAAGAAGCATTTTCTCCAGACTCGTGGTCTGGTACTAAGAATTAAAGATAATGGTAGAACAATTAAAGAATTCTTCAAAAAGCCAGGGGAGCAAAGCATTGGCAAGCTCTTGGTAGATATAGGAAAACAAATTAAAAAGTTAGATGAAAATCAGAAATTAGAGCTATTTATATTGCATGATTTTCAAAAAACAAATATAAACCTGCTTGATTCAAATAAGGGTTTATACTGCAATTACATAACATATTCATCCTACATGCTTCCTGAAAATTTAGATAAAATCCAATATGTTGAAAGACTATGCAGAAAAGCAAGCCTTCCAGATGATGCCTGGCAAAGAGATGGTTTTGAGCTTTTTGATTTTGAAATAGAAAGATTTGAGTTTGATGTCAAGCATTTGATATGATAATTAATTGGAATAATGTTTAGAAAATATATATTAAATTATACAAATCTTTAAAATGTAACTACTATAAAATTAATTTATTATGACAAAATATAAATCATTAATAGATACAATAAAAGAATACAAAATAGTATTAGACAAATGTAAAAAAGATATTACTGACAAAGTGAGTGAGATAACAAATATAATTATTAATACAGGGATCCCTGATTTAATTATGAATTATAAACAATTAATTGATGGATTATATAATTATGCCCGACAGGATTATAATGCATTAACAACTACACTTGATAATATTACCAGAAGCTTTTCTTCTCAATATGAAGAAACTGATGAAAAAACAAAAAAAGTTACTTATCAAGAACTTTTATCTTATATGAAAGAGCATAAGTATAGAGGGATGAGGGGATTTAATCTAACTCTAGATGTATTTGGTTTAAAGGGAAAAAAAGCGCAAGGTTATAGATTGGCGTTTATTAAACATGGAACACCAAAAAAGAAATAATCTAAATTATTAATCAGTTTTATTTTTCCTTCTTTTTCTTCTAAGTATTGATATTTTAAGATCTTGTGCTCGTCTTGCTATTTGGAGCATCATTTGATAGGTATCTCCAAGTGAACCACCATTTCTGATCTCTTGCTGTGCTTCGTAAGTTGCTACTACTGGAGAAAGGACATCTAAAAGATAATCTAATCTATTTTTTGGATTTTTTTCGTAAATAATAAAAGTATTGTAATCTCTATGGCCGCTATTTATAGCAGGAGTTGGAATACCCATAGGGTCGTCTAATTTGGCTCTTAAATCAGATTCTCCAATACCAAAATTATATACTCTAGGTTTCTCAATAGGAATCCTTCTTTTTCGTCTTCTGTGTGGTTCTGGTGGTGGTTCCGGTTCTTCATCACCAGGGCCTTCATCTCCTTCTGGGCTCCTACGTGTTCCTCGCCTTCTAGTTCTTTTATTTAAAGGATCTGTATTTTGGTAAGCTTTTTCTAATTCTCTCCACGCTTTTAATATCACTCTCTTACCCTCTTCAGATCTCTGTTGTCGAATACGCTCTTTTATTTGAGGCCAATATTGTTCATGAATTTGAATTAATTTTTCGAGAAATCCTTGATATAGTCTTGAATCTTTTTGAATTCCATCTCTCCCTAGTGTTAATTTTAGATTTGGCTCATTAATAAACCCACTAATCTGTCCGCATTTCCATAAATCACACTTTGCTAAATTTTCTTCCATAGCTAATATTGATTCATAAACTCTTACATCTTTACTATATATTCCAACCTTTCCATCCTCTTTTTCTGGATTGAAAACGATGAGTGCAAATAACTTATGTTTTTCTTCATCATCTTTTGGACGTTTTGCCTCAAATTCTAATTCTTTATTTAATAATATGAAGCCATCTAAGGATGGTGCATTAATTTTGATTAGATATCCTCTTTGCGAAGTTTGCATTTTAAATGTAATATCATTCCTCAAAAATAAAGGAAAATATGCCTCTTGAATAAAATGTTCAACAAGCTTTTCTTGAAGGTTTTTATTCAGGATATCTTGATTGCAATCAAAAATAATTTTTGTACCATGGTCAAAAGATCCGTAGAATTTATCTTTTACTTCATGTTCTGAAATTCTATCAAAATATGGATTTATTTTTTCATCTTTATCAATTTTTTCGTATATTAAATAATTATATTGCATATCTCCTTTTTGTCTTGTAATTATATGAACCCTGTGCCCAACTGAACCAAATGCTAATATACCAACTCCTTTTTCTCCTCGTTGATCTTGTCGGTAAATTTTATCTGAATCGTATAATCTTTCTGGTAATGAACGAACTTTCCTTTCAAGCATGCCTAATCCATTATCTTCTATAATTAATCTTCTATCTTCTGGAATAATGAATGTTCTTATAATTCCTCGAAATTGTGGATTAGTTTTTCTCGTATCATCTATAATATCTATTGCATTTGTATAATATTCTCTTAAAGCATGAAGCGGATTTTGATATTGTGTAGATGCTTGATAAGCTATTCTAGAATGTACTTTTTGAGGAATAATAATCTCTAATTTTTCCATTTTATTTTCTCTTATTAAATTTTTTAGGTGAGTTAAATGTTCTGCAAAATGTATCTGGGGTATTCCCGGGTTGGTGTATTTTATCAATAATATTTACTACATAACCCCATCTTTCTACCTCCCCTAAATCGTCCAAATATTTTACAAGCTCTTTTCTTTCTTGTTGTGGTGCAGTTTTATAATAGTCTACTTGTTCTACAAGAATATCTATAGCTGTCTCAACAATCTGCATTCTTTCTTTATGACTCGGTCTATAATTGTTTAAAAATTGGCTTGCATTATTTTGAAATTGTTGTGTAAGAGTTATTTTTATATTTCTAAAATCATTTTCTATGTTGTTTAATATAGCTACAATGCTATCTAAAGTTCTATATATTGCTACATCTTTAACTTCTGGAAGATTCTTTGTTGTTAATACTTTCTGTTCATTCGATTTTTTATATGTTCTTTCTAATGGTTCGATAGATTCTTTTAAAATAGGCAAATGTGTTACTTCATATAGTTTAATCCTTCTTTCTTCAGAGAAGATTTTTTTTCTCCCTCTTAATAAATCCTTAATGCTATCATATTGATCGCCCATCTTTTCTGCTACCTCTGCTATAGTAATTTTATTTTCCTTTCTCCAATTTGCAATTGCAGCTAAAACATCTTCAAATCTTGCCATCTCTAAACTAAAATATTTATTGTCTTGTATTTATAAATTTTGTGGTATGGTCACGACTTAAAAGTGATTATTGATATCTTAATAGTTACAAATAGTAAAATTGAAAAATTAATAAAAAAGAGGCCGCGCGGCATAATTTGGAATACTACAAATTGAATCGTGGCGAGCTTCTCTGGTGCATTAAGTGGGCTTTTTAGATAGCTTTTTAAGGTTTTAAGCCATGCTTCACGCATGAGAGAAAAACCTAATATAAGCTTAGAAGTTTCTGAAGGTATGATAATAGAGTGTATAACGGACTTATATATTAATCCTAAAAAATCAATTATTAAATGGTCTAAAATAACTAATCAAACAGCACAGGGTAAATTTGCATATCCTAGTCAACATCTTGCTTCTTTGATTACAAAAACAAAAGGTGGGGGGAGTACCGCTAGAGGTGACGATTTGGCAGATGGTTCAGAAGTTAAATCTTGCACAAGAGCAGACCAATTAAATGAGTGTAAAAAATGTGGAGCTAATATTTTAACTTGGCAAAATAAATGCCCGTATTGTGGTTCTACTGAAATAAAGACAGATATAAGTTCTCATTGGATTTTTCCGATTACATCCGATTCTGAACTTGATTTATTATTAAACAAGATACCTAGAATAATCTTAATCCTATTTGATAAAGAAGATATAAAAAAGGATAATATCAGAATAAGGGCTTGGACAATAAATCCTAAAGAAAAATATGTTAGAGATTTTTTCACAGATTATTACGAAAATAATTATAAAAAGAAAATTTCTGAAGGAAAAGACCCTGCACCTTGCAACCTACATCCATTAAAATATGATTTTTATTTAATGAATCCAAAATTGATATTTCATACTGAAATAATGGAGAACGAAGCAAAAATATTATTTTGGAATTTAGATAGACCTCAAGAGCAACCTATGGTTTCAAGTTTATTAGTTAAAGAAAAGTTAATAGAAATTTATGGAGAAGAAGTGAGAAATCTAAAAAAAGAGGATATTGTAAAAAAATATCCTTTTATTTCTGATAAAGATTTTAGCAAACTTGAAATGAAAAAGAAGATACTAAAATCATATAAAGAAAAATATCAAAGGAGATAATTATAATTTCTTTTGTATATTTTCTAATCTTTTTCTTGCGTAATCACAATATTCATTATTTATTTCTATACCAATAAATTTTCTGTTCAACTGTTTACAAGCAACTGCTGTGCTACCACTTCCTAAAAAAGGGTCTAAGACAACCATGCCTTCATTACTACTAGCTTTAATTAATCTCTCTATAAGAGGTATTGGTTTTTGTGTTGAATGCTCTCTATCTTCTTCATAAAAATCAATGTCTTTCCATACATCAGTAAATCCCATTTGTGGATTAAAAACAAAATTTACTTCTGAATAATCCATTTTAAATTTTAAGATTTCTTGCAATTTTTCCCATCTTTCCTTAGTAGGTATTTGAGCAAGGATATTTTCTCCAGTAAATAATGACCATAATCCACCACCATTACTTTTTACTTCTAATCTTTCATTTATTTCTTTTGCAGTTAAACCTAATTCTTCTTGCCTTCCTTTTAAGAATTTCTTTATATTTGGTTGATTGTTTTTAACAAAGAAAAAAATACTTTCGGTTGTTGTTGGAAACATCTTATAATTTTTGGTTGCTCTACCACTAATTGACCTCATCCCTTTGTCTACTAATATCTGTTGCCTAAAGACAAAGTGATATTTCTCTGCGATTGGTAATATTCTAGACAAAAGCTTAACATAACCAAACAACCAGAATGAAGAATTTGGTTTTGCTACTCTTGATAATTCTTTTATCCATTTTTCAACCCATTCAATATAATCTTCTTCTGTTCTCCATTTAAAATCCCATTCTTCACTTATTGTTTTGAAATATGGGGGATCTGCAATTATAAGGTCTATGGATTTTTCGGGGATTTTAGGTAGTAAATCTAAACAATCTCCACAAATAACTTTATTCACAAAATTTTCTTCAAACTCCTTTTTTTCCATTACATCTGTCGCAGGGTACCCATGTTTTCAAACATGGGAGGAATGCGACCCTCCATAAAATTTAATTTCTTATTTCTGTTAATATGACTGAGGCTTTGATGAGCCCCAGAAACTAAATTATCAGATTTAG
>JACPGZ010000001.1 GCA_016188895.1 Candidatus Pacearchaeota archaeon | reverse complement strand
CTTGAAGAGCAGAATGTGCCTGTATTCTGCCAGGTTGATGCGATAAAATTAAATCCGTTTGTTGATGTATCCTGGATAAAAAGCATTTCGTTTAGAGGACAATATCCCAAAGAAGTTGCAGGAGTAAGCTGGCATCCATCAAGAGCTGCATTAAGATTTTACAGCAATGTGCTTGAATCTCCGATATTGAATAATGTAGGTTATGTTGTTGTTTTATTAAAAAAACAGCCTAATGAGAAAGATATGCCTGACTCTGTGAAATTGAACATTACTGCAAATTTGATTTATGATTTGAATAATGCATTTGGTACTGGAAGAGCAAGTTTTTATGTTCCTGTGTTAAATGATAATGAATGGACGCAGGATTATAGAGCGTATAGCTTTTGGCGCGGAAGAGGATTTGTCAGGGTTGATTGGATAAAAGACAATAGCGCGTCTATAAGCATATACAAAAGCCCAGAAGGTGTTCTTGGTCAGCAGGATGGGCGAGTAGGCAATGTTGTTTTGCAACAAGGTCAGATATCAGGTGATATTTATTTGCCAGGATTTTATTGCAGGGCTGCAACTCGAATTCAACTTGATGGAATTGTTAAGCCTGCAAAGGCAGCAAAGATTGTTGTTGATGAGAATACAGAATTGTGGCTGCGCGAAGGCGAGAAGTTTTTAGATGACAAATGCAGGGTTACTAAAATAGATCCAATAAGCGAGGGAGGAGAAGTAATTGTCAATTGTCTTGGAAAAAGAGTCTCGCTAAGCTTGGAATCTGCCAAGAGCATTGAGCTGACAAAAGACAATAAGAAATTAGGAACATTGGTTGTAGGAGAAAAGGTTCCGGAAAGCAGTTACTATCTTGCATTTTCTGGCTTAGCTCCTGTCAATGCGCGGGGAGATAGTCGGGAAAGGAACTTTATTATTTTGATTAAAAATCTAACAAGCATCCATAAAAAAGCAGAAAATCAATTTGAAATCAGAGACGATTATATTAATAATTTAAGGGATAAGCTCAAAAGCATAAGGAGCTACAAGGTTTATGAGGACGAGGTAAAGGAGGCTGTAAAGGGAATTTTTAAAGTAAAAACAGAAGATATTGCAATTATATTTTATAAAGAAAGTGGATTAATTGATGCCGGAAAATATTCTTTTTCTCCTGGCAAGGGCTTTAATAAATATTATAGTAAGAATATAGAGGAGTATTATGATAATGCTAAAGAAGAGGCTGCAAATCTTGTAAGATTTTATCAGGGTGCAAAGGGAAATTCAGGCGGAGGAGAGATTGTTTTTGGCGAGAATGCAAATGTTCAATTAATCACGCTTTCTAGAGATATGGGAAAAACTAGAGATACAATTGAATTAGGTGAAGAATTTATAAAAAACTTTCCTCAAAGCAATGAAATAAAAAATATTCAAGGAATTATTGATTCTACAAAAATTAATGATTTTGCAGATTCTACTGATTTATTTGAAATCGGAAACACATTCCACAGAATAAAGCTTGAGGATATAAAAGAGCCTACGTTTGATGATGCATCTGCAAGCCTTATCATTAATGGAGAGAAAAAAAGAATAGGGATAAATGATGTTATTGATACAGGCCAGCAAACAGGAATTGCAGAAAAAGACAATCAGATAATAGATTCAACTGGCTCAGTTATTGTAAAATCGAGCGAAAGTGTTATAACTAATTCTATGAATGTTAATATAGAGCGCTCTATTAAGATAAGTGTAATTAATTCAACTAATGTTAGTGTTATTAATTCCAAAAATATTAGGCTAGTAAATGCAACTAATGTTACAATTATTAATTCTAAAGATATTACGCTTAATAATGCAAAAGACAAGATAATCAAAGGAAATGAGAATGCACCTATAGATATTATTTCTACAAGTGAAACAGCAACCCTTATGTTAAAAGATTTGGAGGATGATTTTGCTGTCTTTGTCCATTCTTACAGGGATAAGGAAGGAAGGAATTACGAAAAGGAAGAAAGGATAAAGATTAAAGAGCGAAAACAACTTGTTGGATTTGACATTTTTGTTGAAGATATAAATCTGCGAAAGGTTGCTGTTATTAAGATTATTCCAAGAATTCCTAATGCGCCTGCCAACACAACACTCAGCGCCCAGATTGGAATTGACAAGAGGGATATTAAATTAAGCGATAATAAGACACTGGAAATGATAGAGAATCTTAACAAAAGCATTGAAAAGTTTGATACAATTGTCAATAACTTGGGAAATGTTGTTAAAGGATGGAAGACTGCTTGCTTTGCAACATCAGGGTTTATGATTGCAAAGAATTTTTTTACAGGATTAGGCGGAGGTGTTCAGGCAAGAAAAGAGGTTAATTCAAAATGGTAT
>JACPGZ010000021.1 GCA_016188895.1 Candidatus Pacearchaeota archaeon | reverse complement strand
CAACAGGTGAGCCATCTCGTATGCTTGTTCCAACAATCAAAGGAGCTGTTGTGTCAGGACTTTTATCCACGCATATTCTGATTGCAAACTCATCAACATTAAAATTCCCGTTTGCATCCCTGCATCTTGCATACAATGTATGAATTCCATCATCTGGCACTTGAGGATTTTCAGAATTCACAGCAGAAGGGGATGGCAGGCTAAGAACTTGAGTGTGATTGTATTTGAATATGTTGCTTCCTCCAAAAAAGAATGCCATGTCATCAAATTTGTCAGTGTGTGCATTATCAATCTTGCATTGTGTTGGCTCATTTGTCACAACACCAAACTGCAATGGTGTGAATGCTTTTATGCATCCATCACTTGATTTATCATAAATAACTTTCATTCCCAATCCAGGAGGCCTTATTTGAACATCTTTATATGAATGATCCAAGCTTATAAAATTGCGATTTGCATCAATTACAGGACTTTCAACATCTCTTGGATTTACCCATGCACATGCCTCATTACCAGTTCCTTTATTCAGCAACTGACATGCTTGTCCCAAGCTCCTGCATCTATATTCAGAGCATGGTTTGAAAGGATCTCCATTGCATTTCTCGCAATCTTCCCCTTTTATCTGAGCCTCCCATGACAAACATGAAAATGTAACAATCTTTTTGCTCTCATCCTTGTATGTTGCGACAAAAACAGCAAATGCAACTCCTGCGCCGATTGCAAATGATGCCCAGCCTGCATTTGTATATCCTAACCACCCTGGTTGAGCCCACATGCTTGAACTTGGCGCAAATTCGCTAATTAATCCATAAACTGCCTTACCGCCTGCAATCCCTGAAAATGCGGCAAGGCTTAAAGAATCAACTAAATTTTTATCAAGCCCTATCAAAGAACCAATAAGTTGTATTCCGCCTGCTACAAGCGCGCCATAAAATAATCCTTGAATAAGATGTCCGAAGAAGAAACCGACATTACCTCCTATAATAGGTATTTCTGGCGCTGCGCCGAATGGATTTGGACCTACTGTAGAAACAACTTCTACCCCTGAACTTGGTAATATATTAGCTGTTCCGTCTTGAGTTACTAATACTTTTTCTCCAGCAATATCTTTTATAGTTCCACTTACTTTACCCAGACCAGGAACATTAAAAGTGCCTTGCGTTCCAGATTGTAAATTAGCAGATGATGTTGAAATAATATCGCTTCTTGTTACAACTTTGCTAATAGGATGGCCTCCGACAGGATCTATTGAAACAGGTACACGATTAATACTAGTGTCAGATGCAATAATATTTTTAGCTTGAGCTACTCTAGCATCGAACACATCTTTAATTTTTGGATCTTTTAACAATTCTTGTGTAACATCTGCTCTTACTAAATAACCGAATGCAGCTATACTTACAATTAAATTAGTAATCAGAAATAATACTTTATATTTGTAAATAAAATTCCATACCTCCTTATTTAACATATATTAATAGAGAATAAGATATTTATAAAGTTTTATCTTTATTTTATATTAGAATTACATTAAAATGGACTAACACTTTAAGGAACGATATAAAGATTATGCTGTCCAACTAATTTACCTTCTAGGTAAATTTCAAAAAATAATTCTAATTGCTCATCTAATTTAGTTTTATTAAATTCAATAGAATAAGCAGTAGTGTTTCTAGGAGAAATTATAGAATCTTGATATTTTGAGATTATTATTTTTCCACTACTTTTTTCTTTCATAACAACATTCATTCCTCTAAAGCTATGATTTGTATCATTTGTTATAACCCACCCAAAAGTGTCTCCAGGTTTAAATATTATTTTTCCAACATCTTCAAATTCTTCTACTAAATCAATAATACCATTTCCATTTTTATCAGTATAACCACCACAAAGATAAGTTTTTATTTCACCAGTAGATCGTAGATCTACAATTTTTTTTATTCTTGGATCCTTTGCTAATTCTTCAATAACTTGAGTGCTAGTTTGATTTTGATGATTCTCTCCATAAACATGAACATCCTATCTTACTTCACTTCTTCCCGCTATAGAAGCTCCATGAGCAGACATACTCTGACCTAATACTGCTGCTCCTGGCTGTCCGCGCTGCGCTCCTAATCCGCCCAGAATTCCTCCAGTTAATGAAAGCAAAGCAGAATCTTGTTCTCTCTTTTTTGCCTGATAATCTGAATAAGATATTTCTCCTCTCTGATATTGATCTTCTAATGTATTACATCCACTCAACCCACCTAAACTAATTCCAATCAATCCAACACCAACACCTCTAGAAACCTTATTCTTTAACTTGCTTAATAGACTATTTCTCATATCATTTTAAGGAACTTTTACTATTTAAATCTTATGGTTTCATTACTATTAATAAGTTACTAAACGCAACAATCCTGATAAATCAAGGATTAAGCCTACTTCTTCTGAAATACCATAAGAGCTTTAGGAGGGAAAATATCTGGAGCAGAGGGATTTTCCTTAATAAATTCGGATTTTATTTGTTTTAACCCATGTTTTTCAAAAAGTTCTTTCCATTGTTCCATAGTTCTATAATCATAAAATAAAGGAATATTATCTCTGTTTCTCATAAGTCTATTCCCAAACCAGTCATAAAAATACAATATTCTTCTTTTTTCGTGTGGATTAAATCTTAAAAATTCTTTTGTATTTTCATCGTATTCTCCTACTATTTTCTTAGGATATGTATCTTCAATCAATACGATTTTTCCTTTGTTCTGCAAGGAAGAAATCAAATTCTTAATCATATGTTTTTGATATTTTTTTTCCAGATGATGAAGAACCATAGATAGAATCATTGTATTAATGCTTCCTTTGTTAAAAGGCAACTTTGTTGATGAAGATTGAACCACGAAATCAATTTTAGGATTTTTTGACCTTTTAGTAAAAGAGTATAAATCAGTTACATAGGCTTTTTTAACAGACTTTTTCAATTGAATTATCTGCTCAACAAAATCATCAGCCCTTCCTCCAATATCTGCAATGAATTTTCCAGAAATATCTTTTCCTATCCTCTTTGCTAAATTCTTGACTTTTATCTTCCTGAAATTTTCGAGTTTTCTTGAATAATTCAAACTATCCTTATTTGGAATTGAATGGAATCTTTTTCTTACTTCTTTAATAGCTAAATCTTCATTATAATGATGTTTCGTTAATATGTTTAAAATTCTTGGAATCCATTTATATGGTAATCTAGCAGATTTCCAGTAATTTTCTAGCCTTTCCTTTATATTTCTCCTTAATCTATTATCTAAAAGAACTTTCAAAACATCCCCTTTATTTCTGCGATTTTTGTCTAATCTACCTATTTTTTTCTTATAAAGCACGCTCATCTCACCAAAAATTCTTTTAGCTTCAGGAAGATTTACTCCCTTTCTTATTTTTTTATATATCTTTTTTCTGAATTTTTTTACTACCTTGCTATTTTCCAATAAAACTATATAAGAAATCGCTTCATAAATCCTAGATAAAATTTTTCCAACTCTTTCTTTATTGTTTAATTTTGTCTTATGTTTTTTCAGGTAATATAATTCATAGGCATTGTTTAATAAGTCAGATACCTGAGCATAAGCATTTTTAAAAAAAGCCTTTCTATTATTTATAAAGTCATATCCAATTATAGGAATATGCCTTCTGAATAGAGAAATTGCAGTTCTATAGATTACTTGACTTTGAAGATTTAACGAAATATCTGATTTCACATCAAAAAGCCCACCTGAAAAATTTTCAATGCCTTTTATAGAGATTCCTACAGAGTATTTAGCTTTCAGCTTTGTTTCCTCATACAAGAATCTATTTCCCTTCACAATTACTAAAAAATCAAAATCTCCTGGATTTTTAATATATAAAGCAGAACCAAAAACAGAAATATTTAGAATATCTAGGTCGGAATGCTTTTTTGCTAAAAATCTTATCACTTCTTTCGCTAGATTATAAAATAATTCCTCTCTTTCTTCTAATAAAGAATTTTTTATCTTTCCATATTTGTAATAATAAATATGCCTTTTGAAGAGTTTTTCCCTTTCTTTCTTGTTTCTAAAATTGACCTTTTTATTATTTAAAATTTTTAATGGGAAATTAATTTCGAAAGGAATTTTATCAAGCATCATATTTAAAATTTCCTAATAATTTTTTATATAAATTTAAATAATCCTTTGCCTCTCTTGTGATAGAAAAATTTTCTGCAATATGTTTCCTACAATCTTTAGGATTGATATAAACAATGTTATTAACTGCTTCAATCATCTTTGCCAAATCTATCTCTTCATTTCCCGTTTTTTCAACAATGAAGCCAGTTTTTCCGTCCTTAATTACCTCTGGAACAGAACCAACCGAATACGCTATTACAGGAGTCCCGCACGCCATTGACTCAATCATAGTTAATCCAAAAGGTTCTGGCCAATTAATCGGCATCATAAAAGCTTTAGCTCTTTCATAAAATGCTATTTTTTGTCTGTCATCTAAATTTCCTACAAATATTATCTGCCCTTCATCAATTATATTCTCTCCAGCATTCAACTTTTCAACTAAATTATTTTTATAATCTTCGTGCTCTTTTTCTGGAATCTCTGTTATTGAAAAATCAAGATAAGATTCTACGTTTTCTTTCCAATAATTGTTATGAGCCGAATTAACTTCTCCCCCAATAATTAAAGGCATTCCCGTTTCCTTTGCTATCTGTATGGCAGTATGCTGTCCTTTTTTAGGACAGATTCTTCCTAATGAAAAAAGATAATCTAGCTTCTCATTTCTGAATGGAAAATATTCTATAGGAATCCCATGGTAAATTGTTGCACTCACTCTAAATCCTCTCTCCTCAAACGCTCTTTTTTGAGAATGGCTAATTGCATTAAAGTAGATATTACCTTTTTCTAAAGCTACTTTATTCCAAAGAGTATATCTCTCTGCATACCTATCTGAAAAAGCTCCATGCAATGTCACTAGAATAGGAGTTTTTATCTGATCTCCAACCTCTCTAAACTTCTTTGAACTTATAAGACCAGAGCCAGGATGGTCATGGACAATATCTATATTTTTATATTTTAAAATAGTTTCAAGAATTATTTGATAATGTTTTTCAGATAACTCATCATGTTCTTTTCTTGGTTTTATTACAGCGTTCCTTTCCCCATCCATATTCCACAAACTAATACTTCGTGGCACAGTTTCAATTAATCTTCCTATTACTCTTGAATCTCCTGTTGCTGCTACAAGAGAATCATACCCTAATCTAGTAAATTCTCTATCTAAATATATAATAACTCTTGCTGTTCCCCCGTATTTCAGGTTAGGAGTTATAGGACGACCTACTGACGATGTTTGTAAAATTGTTTTTAATGTTCCCATTTTACTTATTATTTATAATATTTCTCCAACAATTTTTTACTTTGAACAACCTCTTCTTTTGTTCTATTTTCAATAATTATTTTTTTTAAATTTTGGTCTTTTAGTTTATCTAAAATATCTTTCCAAGGAAAATTTCCTTTACCTACCGGATTATGAGAATCTCTATCTCCATAATTATTATGAGCATGAATATGAACAATTCTTGGTTTTATTCTATCTATAAATTCCATCAATTCCATTCCGAATTTCCCACTTTGAATAGCTGTATTCAAATGACCAACTATTCCTTTATCTTTTGCAAAATTAATTATTTCTCGAAATTTTTCTTTTTCTTCTTTTGTTAAAAACCCTTCTTTCATATGAAAAATTATCTGTTTTATTCCAATGATATTCGACATAATGATTTCTGCTCTTAAGATCTTTAATTCAGCTTCGTTAAATTCTGGATAACCCTTTTCATTACAGCTGAAAATTCTACTTAATTGACTATGTAAAGATAAATCTTTTCCTTTAAACATTTCTTTAAGTTTGAGTAATATCAAAATGTTTGGTTTAAATCCTTCTGAGCTAGTCTTTAATTCATAACCTTCAAAAGGATACTCTTCAAAAGAAAATTCTTTCAGATTTCCAATACTATAACAAATTAAGGGCTTCATATTAACTCTTGCTGCTTTGGTTTTTAAATAATTATAGTCCATTACAATCCTCATCAATAATCTCTAAGTTTCTTTTTATTTCATCAAGATAATTCTCATCTTTTAATCCTCTCCTAATCTTCCTAACAACAAAATTTCTT
>JACPGZ010000010.1 GCA_016188895.1 Candidatus Pacearchaeota archaeon | reverse complement strand
TCTGCTTTTAAGAGAGTCTATGGAATCATTAGAAAGATAAGGATGCATAGCAAATTTGTTCAAGTAACAGCAAGAATAATCTTGCACAACAGAGCAAGATTATCTTATTTTAAGAGGATTAAATAATATATACGCAAAGCAGAAAGTTAGGCAACCTTTAAATAATCTCTTCTTCTTATTGAAATATGCCGTATGACATTATTGTCGGAAGAGATGAGGATGACAAAAAGAGGTTTGCAGACAAAGGATTGGTGTATTTGGGGAAAGGGTATGTTAAGATGAGGAATTATACATCTTTGTCAAACCGCATTTTGATGGATATTGCTCGCAGCCATGTAATCTTGGTGGC
This sequence comes from Candidatus Pacearchaeota archaeon, assembly GCA_016188895.1. Classification (GTDB taxonomy): domain Archaea; phylum Nanobdellota; class Nanobdellia; order Pacearchaeales; family GW2011-AR1; genus JACPGZ01. The sequence continues at coordinate 10,108 of JACPGZ010000010.1, read as the reverse complement.
GGGGAAAAGAGGAAGTGGAAAATGCCTAACTGGAGATACTCTTATAACTTTAGCTGATGGGTCTTTAGTTCCTATAGAAAACTTAGAAAATGATAACAATTCCATCTTTTCTTTAGATAACGAATTAAAGATTAAACAAAAAGAGAAAAAAGAATTTTTTAAAAGAAAGGTCAATAGAGTAATAAAACTGGCTTTAAGAAGCGGGAGAGAGATTAAACTTACACCAGAACATCCATTATTTACACTTAAAGGCTGGAAACCAGTCCAAGAACTTACTTTAGGTAGCAGGGTAGCAACCCCCAGAAATATTTCTGTTTTTGGAACCAATGAAATGCCCGAGCATGAAATTAAACTTCTTTCATATCTAATTGCAGAGGGACATACAAAGAAAATTGTTTTGTTTTCAAATAGTGATAAAGAAATTGTGGACGAATTTCGAGAATCCTTGAATAGATTGGATCCTAATCTTAAATTAATAGAAGAAAGCAAATATCATTATAGAATATCTTATCCACTATGGAAAAATAGAGTAGTTGATAAATCACAGATGAAATTTAATAAGCAAAAAAGACGTTTTGATAAAGGGAGTAAAATAATATTAGAGAAAAGGTCAATAAGAAATTTTATTGAGAAGTATGATTTATTTGGTAAGCTTGCAATTAATAAAACTATTCCAAAAGAAATAATGAAGTTGACAAAACCTTTTCTATCATTATTTTTAAATAGGCTTTTTAGTTGTGATGGAAGTATATACAAACATAAAAGTGGAAGTAGCGAGATTTGGGAAGTATCATATTCTTCATCTTCTGAAAAACTTATAAGACAAGTTCAAAATTTACTTTTAAGATTTGGTATATTATCTAGACTAAGAAAGAAAAAAGTAAAATTAAAAGATAAGATATTTGATAGTTTTGAATTGGTTATTAATTCATATAACTCTGTTAAATTCATTACTGAGATAGGATTTTTTGGAGCAAAGCGACAAAAACAAGACCAAGCCATGAAAGAAATAGTTTCTATTAGGATAAATCCTAATGTTGATACAATTCCAAAAGAAGTTTGGGAATTTTTTAAGCCAAGAAATTGGGCGCACATAGGAAGAGCACTGGGCTATAAATATCCTAAAGCTATGCGAGAAAGAATAAAATATGCGCCATCAAGAAGCACTTTATTACAAATTGCAGAAGTAGAACAACATAATGGATTACAGCTTCTTGCCACATCTGATATATTCTGGGATGAGATAAGTTCTATGGAAATTTTAGAAGGTAGTTTTAATGTGTATGATTTTTCAGTTCCAGAATCACATAACTTTATAGCTAACGATATTATTGTCCACAATTCATATTCACTTAGTGCAATAGCAGAAGAGCTTTCTATGCTCAAAGGCGAAGAAAAAGACAGCATCGCTTCTCTTATCTTTGATACAATGGGCATATTCTGGACAATGAAATACAAAAATGACAAGGAGAAAGAGCTTCTTGCTGAATGGGGGCTTAAGCCAGACAAAGTGCCTGTAAGGGTTTTTGCTCCTTTTGGAAAATTTAAGGAATATGAGGAAAAAGGAATTCCTGTTGATGAGCCATTTGCAATAAATCCGAGTGATGTTGGATTGGAGGACTGGCTTATTACATTTAATCTTTCATTGGTTGATCCTGTTTCTGTCCTTATCCAAAATGTTTTCAGTGGATTGAAAAAAAATTATGATATAGATGATATAACAAAGGCAATTTCTGCTGAGCATGGAGCAAGCGCAGAAACGAAAAATGCAGCTATTTCTCTATTCAGGGCTGCTGATTCATGGGGAATTTTTTCAAAGAAAGGAAGCGAGATAAAAGAACTTGTCAAGCCAGGAATGACAACTATTGTTGATATATCTGTTTACAATGCAGTTGGCGTTTTTAATATTAGAGCTCTTGTTATAGGACTTCTTTCAAGAAAGCTGTTTAGAGAGAGAATGGAGGAAAGAAAGAGAGAAGAGCTTCAGTCAATAAGAAGGGGGGCTGCATATCTTGCTTTCAAACAGCAGAGAGAGGTTCCAATAATATGGGTGTTCATTGACGAAGTGCATGAGTTTCTAGGAGAGGAGGAAAATGCTGCAAAAGCGTCTTTGATTCAGTTGCTTAGAGAGGGCAGGCAGCCTGGGATAAGCATTGTCATGGCAACTCAACAGCCAGGAGCACTGATTCGCGATGTAATTACACAAACAGATATTTTGATTTCACATAAGGTTACTGCATTACGGGACATTGGAGCACTGAATGAGATGGGATGATCTTCCGAAACTAAAGGGCTCTGCCATCATACTTGATGACAATTCAGAAAGGATTTATCCAATGAGAGTAAGGCCTAAATTTACATGGCATGGAGGCGAGTCTCCTGTTGCCATAAAAGCAGGGAGCAAGATTTAAATAATACAATTTATTGTATAAAAACAAGAAGAGGTAAATATGAAAAGCAATTTTTCAAATAATTGTTATAATTTGGCAACAGAGTTATCACAGAAGCTTAAGGCTGTATGGATATATGATAAGATGATTAAGGATGCAAGGAAAGGCAGGGATAAAGAAACAGAAGAGGTGCTTAAAAAGATAAGGAATGACGATATCAGACATGCAGAGATGCTGCATAATTTAATTGTAAAGCTTGCTCAGGCCGGGAAGTTTAAATAAAAATAATTAATTGTAAATTTATTTTACTAAATCTTCCATTGGAACGCCTAATGCTGTGCGCCGATTCCGATTATTTCAACGATGAATACAACCAGCCCAACAACAAGGCCTGCGTTTTCCGTCTATAAGCTCAGTGTGCGTCCTCTCAATCCGGTGGCTCCTCGTCTCCGCTTTCTTGGCAGATTCAATCCAGCAGATCCACTCATTGCGAGCGAGTGGCGTAATATCCTCCCATGCTGCTCTCGCCGCTGGGGAAGAAGTAAGAACTTTTCGTAAATCCGCTGGCACTTTGTGCACCGTAGCGGTGGAGATTCCTTTTTTGGTCATAAGATTATTTTATCAAATCCTCTATTTTTATATTTCTATGTTTCATTAGTATCTTTGCTGACAGAACGCCCACACCAGGAATCGAACCTGGAAGCCCCGAAGGGCGCGGATTAGCAATCCGCTGCAATACCATTATGCGATGTGGGCACAAGATTATGCTGATAGAATTAGTTATAAATATTTCTGTTTAAACTTAAATGAAATTTATCCATTTGAATGCTAAAACTATTAGAATAATAAGAATGAACATTGCGAATAAAAGATAATAATATCCTGCTTTAATGGCTTCTTTATCTCTTAAAGGCTCTTCTTTGACTAAATTAAATATAAAAACAAACCACATCTTTGGCATCTTTACATTTATTGTTTCTTTTTTATTAATCCCAAGATATGCAAAGATAAGTAATTCACTCATGATTAGGAGTCCTTCTATTATAATGATAATTTGAAATAATCTTTCTAGAAAAAAGATGACTGAAATTATAAAGATAAGGAAAAATATAAATGAAATTATTTCTATTTTATAAGCTAATTTTAGTCTATTAAGATTTTCTGAATTAATTTTTGGGAATTGAAACATACTCATTTTTATTACTTAGACTTTCTTCTTACAGGTCTTGAAGATGAAGCTTGCATTTGCTGGGAATTGCTCCATGCTGCAACTCCTAGAAGTACAAGGAAAATAATCTGTCCTGCAAAAGGAATCAATGAAAACAATATCCACCAGCCTGGCTTGCCAACTGCTTCAAAGGTTTTCCACATCCATATAAAGTAGAAGACAGTAAATGTGATAAAGAGAACAAAATTAAGAAATGGAATCCAAAATCCTATTAGTAAGAGTATTGGCCACCAGTGCATCTTTGCTATCTTGCTCGCAATTAATGAAGGTCCGATAAGAGGAATCCATGCTATTCCAGCTGGTTCTGTTTTTGTTTTTCTTGCAATTGACATATATGCAAATGACGTGTATATGTAGATTGCTATCCCGAGAATGATAAAAAAAACAAAAAACGCAAGGATAAACCCTACTAATCCATCTAATGCTGCAAAATCTGCAAGATCCAACGGAATTGATTGTAGTATAACTCTCATTTTTCCAAACATTTTAAATAATATCTATTTATAAAACTATTTGCTTATAAAGTTTAAATACCTGTTAAATCTTTTCTTTATATGAATGGAAAAAAATGGGGTTTTGTTGTAGTTGTTGGTATAGCAATTATTGTCTTGTCAGTGTTCTTTTATAGGCAGATAATTACTGGGAGACAAATTGCAATTGAGAGTGCTATGCTGCCAACTCAAATTTCATTTACAAATCCTACACCACAAAATAATACATTAATTAAAGAAGATTTTTTGATTAATGTAAGCATTATTGACTCTGATCTTAAATCTACAATATTAAATTTAGATGGAATGAATCACACTTTCTATGATGATTCCCTTGTCTTGATGATGAACTTTGACAACCGCTCTGCTTTAGGAGAAAATTCAACTTATATTGTTGATTTATCAAGATATGGGAATAACGGAACTATTAATGGAGCATCTTCAGTACAAGGAAAGCATAGCAGAGCTTTGCAGTTTAATGGAATAAGTGATTTTATTTATACTAAAAGCAATGATTTTAATCTTGATGCTGGCAAAAGCCTAGCAATTGGAACTTGGTTTAGAACTTCATTTATAGGAACACAATTTCTTGTTGATCATTATGGTAACACAGATGCAAGTTGTACTGCTGGAGGAAGTTCTAGTTCATCTGCATGGATTCTTATTGATATGTCTTCTGGACAACTTCGTTTTGCTGTTAGGGATGATACTATAGCTCCTGACACGCAATCATTGTACAGCAATGGCAGTTTCAATGATGGCGAATGGCATCATGTTTTTGGAATTATTGATAAAATGAGTACTAGATTAAAGCTTTACATTGATGGAAGATTAAACAATGAGACAGCACTTGCCTATACAGGGGCATATACTTTTGATGATCCTCTATATATAGGAACAAGATGCGGGCCAGGAGCAGAAGGCACACATAGTTTTTTTAATGGCTCTATTGATGAGGTCAGAATATGGAACAGGAGCTTGAGTTCAGATGATATCAAAGAGCAATATTATTCTAATTTATTCAAATATAACAGCACACAATGGTATCTTAATGTGAACCAGAGCAATTTAACAGAAAAAAGTTATTCATTTCAAGCATTTGCATCTGATAATGTTGGCAATCAAAATTCAACAGAGGTAAGAACAATTATATATAATATCGCCCCTTCTATATTATTTATTTCTCCCACTCCTGACAATGGAGCTAGCACAACAAGCAAGAATATTGATATTAATGCGAGCATTTTTGAATCTAATTTAAGAAAGTTAATTTTAAACTGGAACAATATTAATCACACTTTCTATGATGATTCCCTTGTCTTGATGATGAACTTTGACAACAGAAGCGCTTTGGGAGAGAACGATAGTTTTGTAAGGGATTTGAGCATTTATGGAAATGACGGAACATGCTTAGTAGCTAATTGCCCGAAATCGAATGCTTCTGGAAGATATGGAGGAGCTTTTGAGCTTGACGGAATTAATGATTATATTGAGCTAAAAAATTCAATTAAATTTGGGTCTGGAGATTTCTCTTATGAGGCATGGATTATGATATCTGCCTCTTCTTCAGTTAATGACCTAAGAATTATTTCTGATGATCATGATTTACTTAATCTTAGAGCTTTTGTCATTCAAAAAGTAACTAATGGAGTTCAATTTTGGTGCAGAGATTCTTTAGGAAATGAAGTTAATCCTTCAAGTTCTGCTATTAACGACGGTAAATGGCATCATATTGTTGGTTCTCGAGGCGGGCAAACAGGGTATCTTTATGTTGATGGTTTATTGGCAGATTCAATTACTAATAGTACTCTTGGTAGTTGTGATGGAGATACTGCAACTTTTATTGGCGCGAGAAATGCGACTAGTCCTAGTTTATTCTTCAATGGCTCTATTGATGAGGTCAGAATATGGAACAGGAGCTTGAGTTCAGATGAAGTAAAACAGCATTATTACTCAAACTTGCAGAAATTTAACAATAATCAATGGAATCTGGAAGTACACCAATCAGATTTGGCTGATTCAGCATACAGCTATTTTGCCTGCGCTAAAGATATTTTTAGTGAGAGTTGCACTGGAGCCAGAATTATTACTATTGCTTCTATTACAGAAAGCATTTCTGGCGGAGGAGGCGGAGCGCCTTCTGCCCCGACAACTTATTTTGTAGGAGAAAATCAGCTCTTTCAAGGAGTTTATATAAATATTTCAAGAACAGAAAGGATAAATTTCAGCATTTTTGGCTCAACTCATTTAATTAAATACGAGTCATTTTCAAAAAGCATTTACAATTTTGCAGTTGATTCACAGAAAATATCTATGGGAATTGGAAATGAAAGCGTGTTTGACTTTAATAAAGATGGAATAGAGGATTTCGTTATAAGATTAGTAAATCATACAAGCAAGGCGCATTTATATCTGAAGGGAACTGTTCCAGTTGTTATTGAAGAAGAAAAGCCAGAAGAGAATAAGACAGAATTCGTTATTCCACCTCAAGAAAAAGAAAGACCAAAAAGCTGGCTGTTCATCGTGAGAAATGAAATATTTTTTTACATAATCTTCGCAATTATATTCATTGGGTTGATTGTGGTTATGGTGTTTATATATTTACATGTCCATCAAGCTGTTATTGACAGAAAACCAAAAGAAAGACGTTTCATAATTCATGAAGAGACAAAACAGGATAAACAAAAACTAGTTCAACTAAAACAGCGAATAATAACAGGAAAATTAAATCTGGAATTTTTATTAAATCAAAAGATTAGGTCATTAAGGATTAAAGCTTTTGCCGGCTTATTGGTTGTTATATCAGGATTGGTTTTAGTTAGCTTGTTTATTTATCTTGGATTTAAGGATATTGTATCCGGCATTATAGTTTATTCTGCAGATTCTGTAATCAGCTTTGCCATTTTAATTGCATTTATTATCTTTTTAGCCAGCAGAAAAAAGAAGAAAAAGCTGGAGCATTATTTGAATGTGTGGCAATTGAAAAAACTCATGATTCAGAGAGCGCTTTTAGAAGGACAAAATATCCCAAGTCAAGATGTTAGTTGAAATTGTTATCGCATTAATTCTAGGTATAATTGCAGGAGTTTTTACAGGCCTTACTCCTGGATTGCACATAAATCTTGTTGGAGCATTTCTAATATCAAGTGCGGCAATTTCTTCGTATAATATAGAATTTATTGTTTTTATTGTTGCAATGTCAATTACCCATACTTTTCTGGATTTTATTCCATCTGTTTTTATTGGAGCTCCAGAGGAGGAGACATCGTTATCTGTACTCCCAGGACACGACTTGCTGAAAAAGGGGCGAGGACACGAGGCTGTTTATTATACTGCAATTGGAGGGCTTGCTGGAATTTTGATTATTTTATTATTTACGCCGATTTTTCTTTTTATTCTTCCGAAAATTGAGATATATTTGAAGAATGTCATGTTTTTGATATTAATAACAGCATCTTTATTTTTAATTTTTAAAAAAAGGATATTTTGGTCAGGTGTAACATTTCTTTTGGCTGGGTTTTTAGGGATAGCTGGGCTTAATCTTGGAATAAGAGAGCCGCTTTTACCTTTATTCAGTGGATTGTTTGGGATACCTTCTATTTTACTCAGCATCAAAAACAGGATAAGAATACCAAAGCAAAAAATAAGGAAATCACATATAAATTTTAAAGCAGTTAAACGACCCTTTCTTGCTACAATACTTGCTTCTCCATTATGTTCTTTTCTTCCTTCACTTGGCTCAAGCCAGGCAGCTGTAATAGGATCTGATCTTGTTGGCAAAGCATCAAAAAGAGAATTTCTTTTTTTGATAGGATCAATAAATACAATCGTTGTCGGATTATCTTTTATAACTCTTTTATCAATAGGCAAGTCAAGAACAGGCGTTGCATCATTTTTGAAGCCAGCTGTAGAAATAATATCATTTAATTATTTAATTGCTGTTATCCTATTAGTCATAATTCTATCAGGATTATTGTCATTTTTTTTAACACTGAAAATATCAAAGTTAATTGCATCCAAAATAAACAGCATAAATTATACATATATCTCAATCGTAACATTGCTCTTTATATTAACTTTAACACTCTTTATATCTGGATTTCTGGGTATAATGGTGCTTGTTGTTTCAACATCTCTTGGGCTTTTTGCAGTCAGCATTAATGTCAGCAGAAGCCATCTTCTTGGATGCTTGATGCTCCCGACAATTTTGTTTTATCTACCTTCTTTTTCTTGATCTCGATATTTTCCAGCTTCTTTCCATCTTTTGATGTCGCGATAAATAATATATCCTACAATTGCCCCTGCAACAAACCCCGAACACAATTCTATTAATCCTTTATCATAGTCTATTTTTCCTTTGTAAGCATGCCATAAATCCTGCAATCCCGACATAATCAGTATAGACGACAAAAGAACTCCTATTCCAGTGATTAACAACTCTAATTCAGGATATTTAGTTAGAGCTCTATATTTTTTAATCATTTCATCAGTAATTTCTTGCGATTTTTGTTCCAAATTTTTATCTGGCTTATCGTGATTTTCCATAGAATTAAATTATGTTTGAAGAATATAAATTTATTGCAATTATATTAATTCGCCATAACCAACTAATCTCCAGTGCCCCTGGATGTTGCGGGCAATGCCAACATTCTCGCCCTTTAAATTTACAACAGGTATTTTAAGCGTAACATCCATCTCCCCATCTTTTATTCTCTTTATGCTACCAACTGTGATTCCTGTATTAATGCTAAGCAAAAGAGTTTCTCCTAATTTGATTGGCTCAACATTTCTTTTTTCCTGCATTCCAATAACTTCTTTGAACAGATTGAATTTAATTGTAATGATTTTTGTTATGTCTGGCAGTGTTTCCTTTAATCCAGATATATTTCCTGAAAGGTTGTCTGCCTGTCCAAGTGACGGATCAAGCTCTGTCTGAAATGCAAGGCTTCCGCCAGGCGAGGCTTCTTTAATTTTATAATTTCCTTTGTAGATTGATGAAATTTTTGTTCTGATTGTTTTATATTCTGATTGATTTCCTTTTTTTATCATTAATCCCGGCTTGATTTCTATTTCATTTCCTTCTTTTATAATTCCTTTTTTTAATGTCCCGCCTAAAACAGCGCCTTTTAGATCATCTACATTTGTTCCGGGTTTGTTTATATCAAAGCTTCTTGCAATAACAAACATCGGTTTTGATTCTTTGTCCCGCTTTGGAACAGGTACATTAGCAAGTTGCTCATAAATAAGATCAATATTTATTCCTTGCTGAGCTGAAACAGGAATTATTGGAGCGTTTTCAGCAATGCCTCCTTTGAGAAATTCTCTTATCTCCTGATAATTTTTAATAGCTTGTTCTTTTGTAACCAAATCTATTTTATTTTGAACAACAATGATGTTTTGTATCTTTTTTGTCTGAAGAGCAATAAGATGCTCTCTTGTTTGTGGCTTAATACCCTCATTGGCAGCTATTACAAGGATAGCGCAATCAGTTATAGCTGCTCCTGATAACATTGTAACCATCAGCATTTCATGTCCAGGGACATCAATTATGCTTGCATATCTTATTGGAGCGCCTTTTTCTCTGTTATATTTATTTCCGTCTTTTCTTATAATCAAATCTGCATATCCTAACTTGATTGTTATCCCTCTCTTCAGCTCTTCGGAATGCGTGTCAGTCCACTTTCCAGTAAGCTGTTTTACAAGCGTTGTCTTTCCATGATCAATATGCCCGAATATTCCCACATTAATAGCTGGAAGTTTTTCAATGTCAATTTGCTCCATGAGAAGCTTCAGAAAATTGCTATTATAAAGGTTGCTACAAACTCATAAAACTGCAAATAAATAAGTTTATATATTTTGTTTTATATTATATTAACTGCAATAGGTATATTTATCGTTATTTTAGTTGTCATGATTTTGTTGTTATGGAAGAAAAAGAAATAGTAAACCTTTTAATTATAAGGGGAAACCCCTTATCAACCCTAAAATGAAATATCGCT
>JACPGZ010000019.1 GCA_016188895.1 Candidatus Pacearchaeota archaeon | reverse complement strand
TACAATAGCATTTCTTTCCATTTTGTCGACAATAATGCTCTGCATCAAATTATTCTTATTTCTTACTTTCTTCTTAGAAAATATATCCAATATTTCAGCCATAATATTTAATAAGAGAAATAGTTATTAAGTTTTTGCTATCTTCTCTTCTTTTGATTTGGCTTTTTCCTTTCTTTTTCTCTCACATTATTCACCTTTTTAGATAAATTAATATATAAATGTAATTTAAAGATTATATAAATATATTCAAAAAATGCTCACACCACGAAAATATCAGACAGATATATTGAATACATGCAAGGAAAAGAACTGCCTGGTTGTCCTGCCAACAGGAACAGGCAAGACACTAATTGCTTTAATGCTGGCAAGGGAAAGAATAAATAAATATCCAGAATCAAAAATCCTGTTTCTTGCTCCCACAAGGCCATTGGCAGAGCAGCATTTGGAATACTTTAAAAAAAATCTGTCTATAGGTTATGATTGTGTTTTATTCACAGGAAAAGTACATTCAGATGAAAGAAAAAAGCTATGGCAAAACAATAATATAATATTTTCAACTCCGCAATGTGTTAGCAATGACCTAAGAAATTCCCTATACAATTTGAAAGATGTTTCATTGCTTATTGAAGATGAGGCACATCGCTGCATCAAGAATTATGATTACACATATGTTGCGCAAAAATACAAAGAGCAAGCTGTCAATGCGCATATAATTGGCTTGACAGCATCTCCAGGATATGATAAATCAACAATAAAGGAAATCTGCAATAATCTTGGTGTTGAAGCAGTAGAAGTTAGAACAAGGCAAAGCGATGATGTCAAAAGATACTTACAAAAACTTGAATTTGAAACAATTGAAGTTGATTTTCCAAACGAGTTTGAAGCTGTAAGAAATCCGCTTAAAGAATTATTCAACAGAAAAATTGAAGAGCTTAAAAACAGAAAATTGCTTTTTGCTCCAGCAACAAAGAAAAATCTTCTTGATTTGCAGCAGAACATAATGAGAAGAATAACGACAGGTGAAAGAAATTTCAATTATCTTGCAGGTGCATCAGCATGTGCAACTGCAATAAAACTCCAGCATGCTTTAGAGCTTCTTGAAACACAGACTTTGCAATCACTAAATAACTATATTCAAGATTTATTCAAACAAGCGAGTAGCAAAAAAAGCCGAGCAGTTCAACAACTAATTAAAAACAAAGAATTCAATCAAGCTTATACTTTATTAATAGAACTGCTTGCGTCAAAAAAAGAGCATCCGAAATTAGCTAAAATTAAAGAACTGGTAGAACAAGAAATTAATGAAAATAAAAAAAGTAAAATCATTGTATTCTCTCAATATAGAGATAGCGTAACAAGAATCTGTAAAGAGTTAAATACAATTAACGGAATTATCGCGAGAGTTTTTGTAGGGCAGGCAAAAAAAGGCCTTGGTAAAGATGCTACAGGTCTATCGCAACGGGAACAAAAAGAGCTTTTAAATGAATTTGCACTTGGAAAGATAAATTTAATTGTGTCTACCTCGATCGGAGAGGAAGGTTTAGATCTGCCAGAGGTGAATGCTGTAATATTCTATGATAATGTCCCAAGTGAGATTCGAAAAATACAAAGATCTGGTAGAACTGCAAGATTAAAACCTGGAAAACTTTTTATTTTAATAACAAAGGGCACAAGAGACGCATCATATTACTGGGCAGCTTTTCATAAAGAGAGAAAAATGCAGGGTATATTAAAAAATTTAAATAAAGATTTTGAAAATGAAAACAGCGATAAAAAACAATTAGATCTAGATAACTTTACTAACTCTATTGGGTAATTTCCAGTCTTTCATATACTCATTAAAAATATAAAGATTTGTATTATCTCTCAGTCTTTTCTTTATAATAATTTCCATTTGCCTTAATAAATTAAGATATGGATATATAGTATGTTCACTAATTATGATATTTTTACTATTTAATCTAAATAAAATTTGTTTAATTGTTAGAGTTTTATAATGCATGAATATTTCGAGAATAAGATTTATGTCTACTTTAGAAGAATTTTGTATTCTAAATCTTTCTTTTAAAATCGTGGATGCTTGTTCTAATGTGGTTACTTTATTGCTATATCCATAAATAAATTCGTAAATTTTAAACCATTTATTAGATTTCTCAACAAAATAGCTTAACCATTTCTTATATTGTTCTTTATCAAATCCGCTGGAATAAAGTCTCCACATTCCTGTCGAATCAGCTTTATTTGATTTCTTAATGTTTACTCCATCTTCTATTAATAATGTGAAAACATCATCCCTTAATTTCTTACTTCCTATATTTAATCCTATCACTTTGTTAGTTCTAACCATTCCATCAAAAGATAATACTCCACAAATAAATGCTTTTTTAATCAGCATATCGGCATTTTTAATAATATTTGGGATAGTATAATTCTCTTTTTTTCTACCTTTTCCAAATTTAAAAAATTCTATAAAATATCTCTGTATCGATTTATTATTGATTTTTGTATACCATGATCTATTCCATTTTGATTTTTTCACAAGTAAAATAATTCCGAATGCTTCGTGCATCCATTTAGCAAAAGTTTCGATATTAACTTCATCTTCATCTAAAATAAATAATGAATTATCAGAATTTGGAATATGGCCATCAGCTAACATAGCTCCAACAATCCTTGAAAGTGTCTCATTCAAATTATGAATAGCTTTAACAGTATAAGCTTTATTTGTATTCTGTTTTAAGAATTCAAATGTTATTTGAATCTCTTTTAATTTTGTTATTAAGTCTTTATTTGATTTTTTAAATAAGAATTTCCATACATTCAATAATTCAATAATAAAAATAATTGGTACTTCTTTTTTCTTATTGTAAATAATTTTTTCTATTGAACTTAGATTAATATTCAATTTGTCTGCTAATATCTTAGCTAATTTTTGCCTATTAAATTGTAAGGTATACGATTTAGTCTCTAAAGTGGCTTTGTTTATATCAAATTCTATTCCAGAATATTTAAGCAATTTATCTAAAACTTGTACTGGAATTCTTCTTTTGCATTCTTTCCATTTGTAAAGATTCTGTCGCGGAACACCTAATATTTTGGCTAAATTACCTTGGGTTACTGCATTAGTAATTGCTTTATTGTAGATTTCCTGTATTGTTTCTTTCTTAACTTTTAAATAATTTGTAATAGAACCTTTTTCTTTAATTATTTCATTAATAATTTCATCTAATTTATTATGAAGACTCGCACCAATCGCGCTTATCCATAAACGTGGATTATTATCTTCCTTTATATTATGTAATTTAAATAAATCAAATTCTAAGTCATTCATAGAATAAGATATTCTTTGTTTTATAAATGCTTTATGTTAGTGCCTGAAAAGTGTGAAAAGTGACAAGTGCATATAAGTGAAGAACTTGCCAAAAAAGAACCAACTTTGAGTGACTTTAACAAAAATAGTTCATAAATCACTCCCGCAAAGATATATTTCATTTTCTTCTTATCAATTTCCTTCTTACTCTTTTTATCTTTTCCTCCAGTTCTCTTCTCACTTGTTCATAGGGCGGTAAAACAGTTAGCAGATGTTTTAAATCCCTATCGTATTCTTCTCGTAGAGGGAACCTTAGATTAGAAAGATTACTTTTTTCTTCTTTTAGTTTCTCACTAAGCAAATTCATATCAATTTCTACTCCCTTGTTCAAAAGCATCCAAACATCATACATATCTCTTGCTTGACTTCTATTAACCAAGGTTCTTATTTTCTCTGCAAGAATCTCTTTCTCATCCAGTACAATTAAAGTAAAGGGCGGCACATCTGAAAATAATCTGGGAATTACTCTAGCAATAAAATGTCTTGTCTTTTGCTTATTAAAATCTATTTTTAATGTATTTGTAGAGGCAGATTTTCCAGAAAAAAGAGGTCCTTCAAACCGGGCTTCAATACGCAGATTCCCCTCAAATTCTTTTTCAGCATAAGTTTTATAATTGATATTAAGTAGTTCAAAATCTTTAAGGCATTTCTCAACAATCTTTTTAATCTTGCTTATATGTAAGTTAGTGCTAAAATCCAAATCTTCAGATGCTCGCTCAAGACCATAACATAATCTTAAGCAAGTTCCGCCTTTAAAGACGAAGTTATGTGGATACTTAGAAATAGCATTGAGAAAAATATACTGCAAATACTCTTTTTCAGCATAATACAGATTAGTCTTTCTTTTTTCTTTCACTTCATTTAGTTCTTCTAAACTTATCATCTTACCCGTTCACGTCTAAGAGCCATCTTTTATTAAAATTATTTTTTCTATTTAATGAAGGATCAAGCAACTCATATCCTTTTCCAATATTTTTTCTTAATTTTTTAATCTTTCTATAACCAAAATTTTCAAGAATAAAACCTAATCTTTTTATTACTATTCTACTATCAACTTTTATCGCATAATTTATTAATTTGGAAATATCAAGGATATTTAATCCAGTTTTAATACTTGTCATAATTTCCCTTATACCGCCAGAATATTTAGGAAAGAGTAAAGAATCTATAATTGCTTTCTCTTTATCAGCAATCACTATCTCTCCTATTTTTGTATAGCCAAAAAATCTTTTTCTTGCCAATGTCACATAAATAAAATTATTGATTTCCTTTGAATATTTTGTGGTTGCAAGAAAGATTTTTCTTGGAGTTTGATCATTTAAACCGTAATAATTCAAGGCAGACCAAAAAGAAATATAAGAAGGATGATTGAGTGTTACACCTATTACAAATTCGTTCGTATCACTAAAAGCAAAAAAGCTTTTTCCAGCTTTTTTGATGGCATTCTTCCGCTTTAATGCCTTTATAAGATTATATGCATTTATTCTATCAATATTTAATAGTAAACATAAGTCCTTAATTCTAAATACAACAAGTCCATTTTTTCTCAGCTTATGATATGCAATATCCTCTAATTTACTTAATTGCATTTTTCTAATATTTTAGTAAATTTAATACTAATTATAAAGAAATTTACTATTTAAACTTTACCTTATAATCAGATTATCATACCCCCAACATAAACCCGCTCAAGCTCTCAAACGTTCTCTTCTCGCAACACCCTCTTTCTCCACATCGCAACAATAACAATAACTAAAACAGCAAGCAACACAACAATTCCAGCAACAATAATATTAAACAAAGTGCTTTTCAATTCCCCTGCCTTTTCTTTCTTTGCGCACTCTCTTTTTACCCATCTTTAAATGATGTAGAAGACTATTAATAAATTTATCCGAAATATCCTTTATCCCGCCTTTCGCTTTTGTTGTTCCAATTTCTTGCAACAACCTCGCTAAATTTCTTCATGTCATCTTTCACTGGCTGCCATTCATCATATATCTTAATCAGAAATTCAGCTTCTTTCTTCTCAGAATACTCAATATCCAGCGCAATTACTTGTATCTCAAAACTGCCAAGCTTGAAATAAATGCCCTCTATCAACTTCCTGTCACTGCTGCTAATGCCTTTTATCAGCATAAGAAAAAACAAAGGCGCGTTTGCAGGATTTAAAAGCAGTTCAAAAAATCTCAGATAAGACACAATCTTGTCAACAACCAATTTTCTTATCTCTCTGAGAATATAATCCGATTCTTTCTCAGCAACTTTTTCAATGTCAAAATCCTCGCATAGTTTTCTGAAAGAAGGAAGCTTGTATTTCTTTTCCAAAGCAGAATATCTTTTTTTAAATTCACTTAAGTCCATTTTTCAAATAAATCAGGGTTGATAAGGGGTGTCCCCTTATGTTTATAAATATAACTAAACAAAAATATAAACAAAGCCAGAGCCTGCTGTCCATCCGATTACATAAAGCCACATGCCAAAAATCCAGCTACCGGTTCTGTTATGCTCTCCAACAAAAATTAATAATCCTGCAAATAATGAGACAATTATTGTAAACACAAAGAACAGCCCGCAATCAGCATTGTTATCAACTGCTTTACAAAATATCTGCTCAACATTAGAAACTATAAAATTACTATCTGAAAAATTTAGGGCTTTTACCCCTATCCCAAACAACACTCCAACGCTAATCCCGACTAACAAGATAAATAACTGCAAAGATATCCCTCTTTTATCCATGAAGATATATATACTCAGAACTTAAAAAGTTAAGCCCCAGCCGAGGATTGAACTCGGGGCCTCGTCCTTACCAAGGACGTGCTCTACCACTGAGCCACTGGGGCACAAAGAAATCAAAAAGAAAGTGTATAAAAACATTATTACCTTTTCGGTAGCCATTCCAATTTAACAATCATCCCTGTAACCTTGCCAATATTATCAACAACATCTTTAGTCCATTCAGCATATAATAAAATAAAGCTCTTATAATTTTCCTTTGCATTCAACACAAGCTTATTCTCACTAATAATAAAAAATCCTCCCAGCAAAAGAAAAAACATTATAAAAATTAAAATCCTCATTTTACCTCCGATGCCCTATGGAATGGGCAATTTAAAAATCTTAGCAAGATGTTTTTTTCCATTTTTCTCTAACATATTTTTAATAATGTTGCAAGAATTCAAATTTTATTATTCTGAATCATCTATGCTCTTTTTTGGCTTCTTTTTCAACCTCTTTCAAAAAAGCAATATCCTTCACACTGCGGTCAGGCCTTAATCTTACTATGCGTGGAAATCTCAGCGCATACCCTGAATTATATGTAGGGCTTTTCTGAATATTTTGATAAATAACACTAACAACAACCCTTGGCTTAACCTTAACATCTCTGCCATGCTCTTCAATAATCAAAGGTTTCAACAAGCGCGTCATCTCAACAAAACTTAGCCCTTCTTCTTCTTTTTCCTTCAATCCAGTTGAAACCTTTCCTATCTCAAGAAATCTGCCTTCATGCACACACGCCACACTATAACTTGAAAGCCATCCAGCTCTCTTTCCAGTTCCGTATTCAGCTCCAATAATAACAAGATCAAATTCTTTTGTTTTTGGTTTTAATTTCAGCATATACCCAACCCTTGCTCCTGGCTTATACGGAGCATCAAGTTTTTTTATCATCAATCCTTCCTCACCCTCTTCTATAGCTTTTTTATAAAACTCCTCTGCTTTTTTTGCATCATCTGTAATCAAGCTCTCACTCAATTTAATCTTAAATCTCTCTTTCCTAACAATCTTTTCAAGCAATTCTCTTCTTTTTTTAAAAGGCTCTTTAATCATGCTCTTTCCATTATAATAAAGTATATCAAATACATTAACTTCAACAGGTAATTCCTTACTCAATTTTTCAATATCATATTTTCTCTTAATCCTCTGGCTTATCTCTTGAAAAGGTTTGTATTTTTTAGTTTTGAAATCATATCCAACAGCTTCAGAATCAATAATAAAACTCTTTCCCTTAATATTTTTCTTCACATAGTCTATTACCTCTGGAAACTGCTTAGTTACATTCTCCAATCTCCTTGTAAACAAGTAAATCCTGCCTTCTTTTGTCTTATTAATCATCAACCGAAATCCGTCATATTTAAATTCAAAGTCTGCATTTTTTCCGACCTCTTCAAAACCTTCTTCAATGCTGTCCACTTTTAACGCAAGCATTACCTTGACAGGCCTTCCAGGTTCTATCTCAATGCTTTCCAAAGCATGCAGGCCTTTACGTGCTTTTTCAAATACAACTGCAAAATCATTTGCAGAATCATATGCTGTCTGCACTTTCTCAAATGCCTCCTTGTTCTCTTTTCCAAAACAGCTCCAGACAATTGCATCTCTTAAAACACCCTCTCCTAATCCAATTCTCAAATCTCCAAGCAATGTTCTGACAATATATTTTGCCTCCAAAGGAGATGCAGACGCAAGCAATTCTGCAATTAACCCGATTTTTCTGTCAACAGTTCCCTTGCCTGTAAATTCAATCAATCCCCGCAAGTTATGCAAAACTTTGTCCACACTAAGCTTTTCCCTAAACAAAGTTGCTTGCCTCTTTTTTCCAGCAAGTTCTTCTGCAACCTTTCCTAAATCACCCAATGACTTCCATTTCTTATTAACATCAGCAGATGAAATCCCAGTGGCCTTTGATATAATCTTTATTGCCAATTGTGAGGAAATTCCGGTCTCTCTTTCGTCATAGTCAGGAAAAATCCTTCCTCTAAGCAGATATATAATGCCAGAAGAAATTTCTTCTTTTTGTTTTTTAATCTTATTAAGAAAATTAGCTATAATTTCTGTCTTTTCCAGTCTTTTACTTGTTTTTTCAAGCTTATCATAAACCTCGGCAAGTTCTTTATATAGCATAATAACAACAATAAATTAATGTATTTAAGTGTTACATATAATACCATAATATTTTTAAAATATTAATTTGTTCATTATTCGTGGAAGAGGTTATACAGCAGCTAATTGGAAAATATAAGTTACCATCAAATGCCTTTGTGTATTTGGACAGCATTGCTTATCAGGAATTAGAGGCTGGAATATCACCAGACATTATAATCAGTGATCTAGAAAAAATAGCACACATCTCATCTAGATATAATGATAAAGTTAATGCATTAATAATACTAGACCGTTCAATGGAAGAGTATCTTAAAAAACTCGAGAGTCCTAATAGACGATACTGTGGAAGCCTGAAAAATCTTGAATATGAAGAACTACTAAGTGCTAGAGAAAATGGATTAGATCCTCTTTCTTTACGTAGTTTACAACAAAGAATTTCTGACCATTGGTTTTCTTCTTCACGTACTAGAGAAAGAATATGGGGTCGCTGCCATAGGAAGAATCAGGATAAAGAACCATATTTGCTTAGAGAAGTAAAAGAACAACTGCCTGATAAAGAACCAAAAGAAAGGCCTAAAGCTACAATAGAAAAGCATATTCCACATGCCTGGGCCATTTTATTTGGAGAATCTGCTTAGGCAAAGTTTTAAATATTCAAAATCTGTTTATAAATAATCAAAAGGAGGTATAAATGGCTGTACAAAAAACCTTTGCCATGGTAGTAGGGATCGTGCTAGTAATCTTGGGATTATGGGGATTTTTTCAAAACCCAATACTTAATTGGTTTGGAGTTAACACCGCGCAGAACATTGTTCACATTATTGCTGGTGCACTAGGTATCTGGCTTGGAACAAAAGATGCTGGAAAGAGCTTTAACCTATGGCTAGGATGGGTGGCACTAGTAGTTGGCGTACTTGGCCTTATCCCGGGCGTAAGAGATTTATTAGCCCAATTGCTTGGTATTAATGCAGGAATAAGCTGGTTGCATATTATACTTGGTATTGTAGCATTAATAGTTGCCTACGCTGTAAAGGAATAAAATTTCTTTTTTATTTTAATATTTTATTTTTATAGTTTGGACTTTAATGAACAGAAAAAAAGTAATATACTGGCTTGGAACAATACTGCTGTTTGCTGGACTTCTGCTTGCTTTTCTTCCCCATGCAACACATGAAAAAATCGGGCTTGATAAAGAGACAGGGCATTCATCTCATATAATCTCAGGAATTACTCTGATTATAATATCGCTAATAATCCTAATTAAGAATCAGGGTGCAAGAATAAGCTTTGGAAAAACTAAGAGATAGGTATACTAAAATCCACTTCCTCAAGTTCTGCAAAAGCCTCATCAAGATGATCAGATGTTAAATCTTGGATAATTCTTTCTTCACTAGAATCTTTCAATATATTATTAATAAAATAAAATACAGCTCCAATCAATAAAATAATTACAATTGCAATAATTATTATTTTCATGCTCAAAGCTCCTTTTTTATTTGTTTTATCTTTCATTTCAACTCCGATTCCCTATGGAATGGGCCAGTTCTCTGTGTCTGCAATGCCCTACGCAGTGGGCTCATAAGCTCTGTCCATAAATCGCGAACATCCTTAATGATCTGTCTCATCTCATCCTTGCTTTTTACAGCATTAAACTCTTGCTTTTTCAATTCAACATTTGTAACAAAATCAATTACAGCTTCTTCATCAAGAAGCTCTCTTTCCATAAGCATCTCAGCTTGTTCTTCAAGCTGATAAAACCTTAGCTTTATCATTGTAAATATCTTACCATTTAATTCCTTTCTGCATGAGATATCCCTGCAATCTGCTTTCTCTTTTTTTACATCGCTAATACCAATCTTCTCCTTCAAACATGCTATTCTTTTAACACTCATACCCAAATCCCAGCACTCGCTCACACTTTGGTATAATGCAACACATTTGTCAGGGTTTGCATTATTCCTGCACTCTTCTGGATAAAAATTCTGGTATTCATCATGCTCGCTTTCAAGATTAATCCTGCATCTAACCCTGTCTTTTAAATCTAATAAACCACCGCATTTAAGTGATTGAGTATCTACATCGCTTCTATTTAAAACTTCAGCACAACTAACTCTTGAATAAATATACCTCTTGCCAATGCATTTTTTATGCACAACCTCAAAACTATCAAATCCAAAATTTTCTTTAATTGCCAAGTTAAATTTATTGCCATTCTGATTTATTGTAATATTCCTTAATTCAGGACTAAATCTTCCTTGCTCATAACTAAATATCCTCTTATCTAATCCATAATTAAATTTCAAATTTACAAGTTCTGTATCATTAATCAGCTCAAATCCTGCAAAAATGCCAGAAGCATTTTTTACACAATAAGTATTGATAATGCTGACAAGACTGCATGCAAATTTAAATCCAGGGCATATAAATATCTGTTTAACACCAGCATCATTTGTTATGCTGTATCTCCCAGCGTCATTGAATATAAATTCCTTAGACTTAAAGTTGCCATTATTATCCCATCCTCCCTGAACTTCAAAACTCTGCCCTGTTGCCTCATTTACTGCAATAATTTTCTGCTCCTGATACATCTGAAAGCCAATGCTTCCGTCATCAAAGCATTTTACATCTGAAAAAACAGGGATGCTTCCGCCTCCTCCGCCATCTCCATTTCCTCCTCCGCCTCCGCCAACAGCATAAACAATTTCAAGAAATAAAATACTCAATATAAAAGTAAATATCACCTTTTTCATAAATAATGAAAGTTGATAACATTTAAAAATATTCCCAGTATGCAAATTTATGATAATTGTCAATATCCCAGGAATAAATGCCCCAGGCAGACCTTTAGGATGCGAGCTGGCTTTCAGCAAAATTCTAGAAAATTTAAAGCAGATACACTCTAACGAAAAAGGTATTCCAATAATTATGCAAAAAACAGAAGAAATAAATCTTAACAATTCAAATATCCAAGAATCAATTGCATTAATATATGAAAAAGCGAAGAATATCCTTAATGAAAATGAAAAACCGATATTCATAGGAGGGGATCACTCAATATCTTATCCCCTAATGAAAGCATTCTCTGAAAAAAATAAAGATCCTTTTCTTATTGTATTTGATGCTCACCCTGATTTAATGCCTGCAATGAAAGAGCCAACTCATGAAGAATGGTTAAGGAAATGTATTGAAGACAAATTAGTCTCAACAGAAAATATAATCTTGATTGGCGTAAGAAACTCTGACAAAGAAGAGATCAAATTTATTAACGAAAACAAGATAAAAACAATTGACTGCAATATAATTCTAAATGATATTGAGCAAACAACATTTCATATAATGGAGCTTGCAAATAAAAACAAAAATCCTGTTTACATATCAATTGATATTGATGTACTTGATCCTGCATTTGCTCCAGGAACCTCATATCACGAACCAGCAGGACTAACTCCTAGACAGCTAATCTATATGCTACAACGATTAAAACTATTAAAAAACCTGAAAGCAATTGATATTGTTGAGGTAAATCCCAAGTTAGATAATGGACAAACATCAAAACTTGCTGCTAAGATAATTGCAGAGCTATTATGATAATGCTTTTAAATCCAATCTGCTGTAAAATATTATGACAATTGACTATGTAATTGAAGAAAATAGCGAGGTGAAAAATATCAATGATGATTATCAGAAATTTCTTGATTATTTCTTATCAAGTATTCGCACATTGAAATATTTTAGAAATCCTAATACATTCTTGAAACTATTCCCTATTCCCCAAGATCATCCTGATCAAGGTTACTTTGAATTCTATAATAACTCAAGCCAACGCTAAATTACTTTAGTTTAAATCCATACAATTCCTTGTACACAGGCCCTTGTGGAGTTAACTCAGACTTCATAAATTTAAATTCATCAACAGAAAATTCGATAGGGTTTATCCTTAATTTTTCGGTAAATTCAATTAGTTTTGTCTTGTCTTTTATCTGCTTTATCCTTGCAATTGTCATATGATTATGAAATCTTTCATCCTTGCTGAAAAAATCTCCCAACTTATCATCAATAATATCATGCAGTTTTTTTATTGAGCCATTATCTATAATATCAATCCACAAGATACGAGATCCAAAAAATCCCAATTTTCCAAGTTTGCATTTAAATGCTTGAAATTCTATCTGCCTCAAAACATCATAAATCATCTTGGCTTCTTTTTCAATTATCTCTCCAAAAAACTTCAAAGTAAGATGCAAATTATCTATTTCAACAAATTTTCCTTGCAATAAATTGCTTTTTCTTAGCATATCGCTAACCCTTAAAATCTCTCCCTTTGCCTCATCAGGCAATTCAATTGCAAGAAACGCTCTCATTTATCTTCTCTTCCTCCACATCGCAACAATAACAATAACCAACACAACAAGCAAAACAACAATTCCAGCTACAATAATATTAAACAAAGTGCTCTTAAGCTCTTCAGTTCTTTCTTCCTCAACCCCCTTCTCAACTTGTTGTTTTATCAATCCCTCATCCAAACCCATAACAATACTTGCTTTATCTTCCTCAAATCTCTCAATTCCAATAAACATCTCTCTGTTCCCAACAACAACAGGAGTTACTTCATTTCTTGGAATAAGATAATCTCCTGAAAATGATTTGACAACAACTCCTTCATCTGTAATAACAAATGACAATTCATAAGATGAGCCATAAACATCAATAACAATACTTTCTTCTTTGTCAATTTCAACAGACGATGTTTCTCCTTCCAGCAATTCTATCTTTTCTATAGTTGGAATTAATATTGTCTCATTAACAGGCTTTGCAATAACTCGCGGAGCTCCGCCTCCTCCGCCTCCGCCATTTGTTGTAGTTTCTTGAGGAGGAGGGCAAGTACAATCAGTTGAACATGAAGAGCATGATTCTCCAATGCTTGAATCACAGACAGCATCTCCGCATGCTCCAGATGTCATCCCCGTGCATTGCGCATTGCAATAATTTGCCTGCCCATTTAATGAACCATCATCACATATTTCTCCGCTGTCAATTATTCCATTCCCGCATAAAGAACAGCCTTCGTCAATTCCATTTGCGCAATTATTGTCAATTTCATCATTGCATAATTCAGTTGCTCCCGGATAAATTGCATTATTTGCATCATTACAGTCCAATTCAGGATCTAAGCAGATTCCTCCTGCACCATCAATACTATATCCATCCCCGTCATTGTCAATGCACGAAATTTGAGTAGTATCAGAAATTGTAAAGCCGCAGACACTATGGCTTCCTGAATCTACCTTAATGCTCCAGCTGTCTAAGCTGTTGACATTTGCCTGATCTGTTCTGAAATTATAATTATTTGCAAGTAATTGCTCACTTCCTCCTTGTGGAATGACATAAACATTATATTTCTTTTGTTCAATATCAATATCCATTCTCACATGATATTTTGTTCCTGATGTATAAGGCATAACAATATCTGCTTTGTATGAGCTAGAATTTCTTACATCCATATTTCCAGATGGATTGAATCTGAAAATAGCTGCTAATTTCTGATAACTTGTTTGTGTTACTGTGGATAATAATAATCCTGTAACTCCATCCATTAAATCATTATTAGGAGTAGCGTCAAACTCTGCAGTAAATGTTTCGCTCTGGCTTGGGATTGCAAAATACTGCCATATTGAAGAAGATGTCACGCATGCAGTCTGCCCAGATTCACTAAATGTATAATTCACAAAAGTTGAACTCATAACATTTCCGGCAATATCTCCTACATTCTGCGCATTCAATGTATAATTTCCGTTGTTATGTGAAGATGTGCCTAAAATTAATGTTCTATTATCATTGCTTAAAATAGCGCTTAAAATATTAATTCCATTGTTAATGGCATAATTGCCCAATGTTTCTGCCGAGCTTTTTGTAACCTGCTCATTAAACACAACTGCAACAGAATCAACACTGGCAGTTATTGAATTAACACTTGGAGGATTTGTGTCGCTTGGTGTTGTCGCCGAAGCTGTTGCATTTCCAGAAGACAAGCCAGCCCCATTTATTGCAGAAATCTTATACGAGTAAGTCCTCCCGCCTTCTGCTGTTGTATCAGAATAACTTGCAAGAGTTCCTGAAAATTGGCCTAACAAGGAGCTATCTCTATAAAGAATATAAGACGCTATTCCCGACAAGCTGTCAGTTGCCCCGCTCCAGCTTAAATCAACTTGATTCTCATTTATAACAACAGCGTTCAAGCTTGGAGTTGTTGGAGCACTAGGATCATAAACTAAGGAAAAGTTGAAGCTTGCAAAACCTGCATTGCTGGAATTATCACTTGCTTTGTAATTCCAAAAATATCTTCCTTCAGAAGGCAAAGTATAACTGAAAGAAACACTTGCGCTCTTTCCGTTAATTATCTGCGTATTTGTTGTAATTAAGCTTCCGGCATTATTCCATAAATAAAATACTGCATCGTCCAAATCCACATTATCGCTGATGCTTGCATTGAAGCTATGGCTTGCAAAGCTCTTCATAGAGCCATCTGCAGGAGATGATAAGCTAACTATTGGCTTTGTTGTATCAGGCCCTGTTCCAACAACTGCATTTCTATATGTATTCCACATTGCTTTGATAAAATCATTGCCATAAGGATTGATATAAGATATCTGAGAGCCTTCCATTACATATCTGTCAACATAATCAAAAAATTCATTGTGATTCCATATTTCTAATGCATTCATTAATCTAACTGCCAGAGCAGCACCCACCCATGTGTGGGAAGTGCAGCATTCTTTATATCCGACGCAATCGTCTCTGAGTTTATCAGGATCTCGGCAATCCTTGTCACCTGTATCTGTGCAGAAATTTCCGTTGTTATAAGTGCAAATCTGTCCAAACAAGGGCTTTCCTTGAGGATATCCTGACACAACTTTCCCGTAATATGTGTGCCCATCTTCTCCAAACTTGAAGATGGTTGAAGAACCAGGAATCATAGGGGGAGGAGACTTCATGCCAGAGTGATCAAGCATAATTCCGGCAAAAAGAATAGGCCACTTGCGACCGCTGCCAAATCCGCCAATCGCTTTAAAAGCATCCCCGTTTTGAATGCTGATAGTATAGAGATCTATACCCAACTGCACCATCCTGATTGTTAAATTCTCTCTTGCAGGAATGTCAAGCAAGGTCAGTAAAGCAAGAGTTGAAACTTGAAGCGACGAATCTCTTGGATAAGGAGGCATATTATTTCTTGGATGAATCTGGGCGCCCCATACTTTAGGCCCATGGTCAATCCACGGCCTTTTTATCATTGTACTATAACCAGGCAATGTTGCTCCTGCTGGAACCTGCAACAAAGGAAGTTTGCTCCAATCAATCTGGGAAACTGTATACATTGTCTTTGTAGTATTTCCAACATAAGGCGGTCTAAAAGTTCCTGAAGCAACAGGTGCATTCACAACAGTTAAAACAGCTGCATCTGAAAGGCATTCAGCTCCTCCTCCTGTTGCGCATGTGCCTAATCCTATAGAAGAAATCAGTGATTTTACTCCAGAAATAGTTACAGGAAAAGCTGTTCTGGCTGAAGAACCGAATCCACTGGCCCTGCTGTCATATCCTTGAGCTTTCAATGGTATCGGATCAATCATGCTTCCATGCTTTGTTCCGTCCCATGCAGGAGAAACAGAACTAATAGTCACAGGCCCAACAACCCAATAATCTCCATTCACAAATGTTCCGCATTCAACTGCAGAGCTAAATGTCCAGGTAATTCCATATTGCGAGATGCTGCTGCATGTTGTTTGAGTAGAAACCTGTCTCCCTGTTATCACAAACGCCTTCAATAAAGGAATATCCAATTCCTTAATGCTCTTAAACAAGCCCTGCACCCTTGGCCTATCAGGAAACGCAGAGAGAACGCTCAAAAATATAATTGAAAACAAGATAAACGCAATTACAAATACTAGGAAAAATGTAAGGTAGTACAATCCTTTGTTTCTCTTGCTTCCGCCCTTACTTTCTTTTTTCCGCTCCCTCTTTTTTTGCATTCTTGCCATTATCGTCCAAGAATCAATCTTGCAACATCAACCAATCTGTTAGAATATCCCCATTCATTATCATACCACCCAGCTG
>JACPGZ010000018.1 GCA_016188895.1 Candidatus Pacearchaeota archaeon | reverse complement strand
GGCAGTTGCGTAATTTGAACAGGAATCTCTGTACCACCATCCCACAATGACCATTCATTTGGAGAACTTCCAGGAGGCAATGGAATTCCAGAACTAATATGCCCATTAGTCCTGCTTGCTCCAGATGGCTCCTGAATACTTAGATTAATTGACTGAATTGCTGCAACGCTAAAGCTAATAGCAAAATCATTAGTATTCGCATTTCCATTTCCATCCTGACACTTAACATAATAATTATAGCTCTGCCCATTTTGCAATCCGCTTACAGAAGTTGAATGAGATGTTCCTCCGGTTGTTGAAAATACATTTGTCATACTTCCATAACCAACTCCAGAAGTTGTTGAATACCTGCATGTTGCTCCCTCATTTGTATTTAAACTCAAAGTCGCAGATGTTGTTCCTGCAGCTAAAGTTCCGGATGGAGCGCCATTGCTCCGTAAAGGCGGTATTGTATCACTAGAAGGCGAATGCTTATACAAATACATTCTGCAGTCAGGTAAACTACCGCTCCCACCCCTACATGTAACATAAGCAATAACTCCATAAGTTCCTATAGGAGCTGCAACAACAGCCCCATCTGTAAATGGCGGCGGAGATGTAGATGTCCATGTGTCAGTTGTAACATCATAAATATAACGACTTTTTGAAAATCCTGCAGTCAGCACAATATAATCTCCTGAAACAGGATCAACACTAAAGACACCATTCCATCCACTGCCATCATACACGTTAACAGCGGGGGGATTCAATTGCGTAATGCTGCCATCTGCAACAAGCTTGTAATGAGTGCCGCTCTTTCCAAATACAACTACTTTATGAATAGGATTGTATTCAGCAAACTGCCATCCTGTAGACAAGCCAAGGCCTTCCTGAATAATCTCCCACTGCCCTAAACTCTCTTTAAAACGATAAATTCCTCCAGATCCTGGAACAGCAACTAAAGCATCCATCTCAGGAAAATAATCAACACCACCACAACATCCAGCATAGGCATAAAGATCATTTGCAGGAAGAGGAGTCCAGGTTTGAGTAGAAATGTTATACCTTTGCCAAACCCTGCTACTCTCGCTCACTCGTGTATAGAAATACCCTCTGGTGAAATCCAAGCCGCTGTTATCATAGCCATGAAGGAGCCCTGGTGGCGCCCAGGGGGGTTTGTTCCTGCTCCATGTATTAGTGGCTTCATCATAAATCACAAACCAATAGATATTGTAGGCCAAGCCATGGTCACCGCCAGCATAAAACAACTTTCTGGAAACAGGATCCCACTTCATGCTTTCTGCATAACCAAACACAAAGCCGCTTGAACCATCTGCATCTAAAGTTGGATTAATATTATTTGTTGTTAATTCAGCCCATTCTCCTGGAGCAAGAGATGCAGCGCAATTCGCTAATCCGTTCGTGCAAAGTATTGCCTGCCCGCTTATCTGCCTCCCTGTTATAACAAACGCCTTCAGAAGAGGGATATCTAATTCAACAATGCTCTCAAACAAGCCCTGCACCCTTGGCCTATCAGGAAACGCAGATAAAACACTCAAGAAAACAATAGAAAACAAGACAAAAGCTATAACAAATACTAGAAAGAATGTAAGATAATAAATGCCTTTATTCTTTCTCCTGCCTTTTCTTTCTTTGCCCCTCTTTATCTTACCTCTTCTTATATTATACATCTTATAAGTTAGATTTTTTGTATTAATAAATTTATCATTATCAAAAGCTTTATTTAGTAAATTTACAAAGATAAAATATGAAAACAATACAAATTGTAAAACCTTCAAGATTCTTGAAAAATAAAAAAGAGCTTGAAAAAAATTTAGGTGTCAATATGACAATTAAAAGAAGTATGATTGAGATTAAAGGTGAAGAAACAAATGAATATATTGCAGAAAAGGTCATTGAAGCTGTAAATTATGGTTTTGCTCTTAAAGAAGCCTACTTGTTGAAAGACCCAGAATACACAATGCAGAAACTAAATATAAAAGATATAACAAAAAAACATAATTTAAAGTTAATAAGAGCAAGAATAATTGGTAAAGAAGGAAAATCATTGAGAACAATAACTAATCTTGCAGATTGTGTGGTCAAGCTGATAAATAATACCATAATACTCATCGGCAGGGTTGATGAAATTGAAAATGCAATTCAGGCATTTACTTCATTAATCAATGGTGCAAAACACTCAAAAGTATACTCAAGACTAGAGAGAATGAAGAGCAAAAAGAAAATGAAAGACGATGAAGATATCGATCTATTAGTAGAAAAATAATATCTTAAATAATCAAAAAGCTTTAAATACGTTCTAAATTTCTCGTTATCAAGCTCGTGTAGCTCAGCAGGTAGTTTATCAGAAGATAAGCCTAAAGCATATGGCTGTTAAACCTTCGGTTGCTGAAAATCCAAGGATAATGGCAACCATAGGGTCGTTGGTTCGAGTCCAACCACGAGCGCTTTCATAATCTTAAATTAAATACAATAATATTTATAAACAGAAAAATTTTGTGAGAATAATAAATATGGAAACTGAACAAGCAAATCTTGTGACAATGGATTTCAAATTAGGCAATCATATGCTTTCTTTATATGTTTCTCCTGAATTATTCAAGCCAAATCAAACAACTCAATTATTTGTGGAAGCAATTAAAAATGCGGGTATTACTCTTGCAGACAAAAGAGTGTCTGACATTGGCTCTGGAGTTGGCCCTCTTGCAATATATGCTGCCTTAGAAGATGCAGAATCGGTAAATGCAGTTGAAATAGTTGAAGAGCAATATGATTTGCTAAGAAAAAATATAGAAAAAAATAATGTTGGCCATAAAGTAACAGCGTATCATGGAAGTTTTTTTGACCCAATTCCAGACGGAATCAAAGCAGATATTATAATGGCAGATTGCTCTGGCATGGCTGAAAAACTAGCCAGAGTAACAGGCTGGTATCCGCCTAAAATTCCAACAGGCGGTGAAGATGGAGCAGAAAAAGTAATATCAGTGCTAGAAAGAGCAGGACATTATTTAGCAGAAAATGGAAAATTATATATCCCAATTGCAGTATGCTTTTCGGACAGAGAAAAGATTTTAGATACAGCAAGAGCGAGATTTAAAAATTTGGAATTAAGAGCTGAAGGAAGATTTCCCTTGCCTCCAAAAGAAAAAGATGTGATATTAGAAGCTATGCCAGAGTCTTTCAAAAAAGGAAGCTTTTAATCCTAAATAAAATATAAATACCCTAAATTTCTCCTTATTGCATGGATTTAAAAAGAGCTATCAAGGAAAGACGCAGTGTAAGAGTATTTTCGTCAAGAAGCCCTGACTGGCGCAAAATAATAGAATGTGTTGACTCAATGCTCTATTTA
Source organism: Candidatus Pacearchaeota archaeon (assembly GCA_016188895.1). GTDB lineage: Archaea > Nanobdellota > Nanobdellia > Pacearchaeales > GW2011-AR1 > JACPGZ01. Next base: position 26,113 of record JACPGZ010000018.1, on the reverse strand, counting down.
CCTCTTGCAGGCAATGTTCCAATACATAAATTCATTTTAATATCTGACTTAAATAAAATACAAAAGATTGCCCAATTATGCCAGCAAGAGTTTGTCGCAGATACAGAATATGTTGTTGTAATCTGCTCAAATATAAAAAAGCTGGAAAAGATGTATGAGCAAGATGCATACAAATACGCAAAGCAGGAATCAGGAGCTGCAATCCAGAATTTTCTTCTTATGCTCACAGCATATGGCTTATCAACATGCTGGATAGGTTTATTTGATGAAAAAGAATTGAAAAGGCTTCTTAAGATTCCAGATGATACAACAGTTGAAGCATTGTTTCCAATTGGATATGAAGGCAAAAAAACAAGGTCTATAAGAAAACAAGATTTAGATGTTAACTTATTCTTTGACGAATGGGGTAATAGATATATGAAGTAGTAAGGAAGTTTTTATAAAAAAGCTGCATTCAAAACACCTGCGAAAATCACCCAAGCTAAATAAGGTATTAATAAGTAAGAAGATATTTTGCTAATTTTATAGACATAACCAATAATCCCAATAACTGTTCCTAAAATAATTAATAGAGCAACAAACGCAGCTAAAGGAGATTGTAATGCGAAAAATAAAGGAGACCAGAAGGCATTCGCTGCAAGATTAATTCCAAAAAGGATAGCAATATTCTTTTTCTCTTTTTTGTTTCCCTTTATCCAAGCAAAATATAAAGATAGAGTAATTAAAAAATAAAGGATATTCCACACAATGGGAAAGACATAATTAGGAGGGGTTAAAGATGGCTTATTAGTCAAATACCATTCACTATTTACGTTGCCGGATGTAAAAATACTTCCAAAAAATCCTGCAGCATACACAATTACAAAGATTATTACAAAAATCATAACTCTATTTGTTTTTCTTACACTCTTTTTACCATGCATGTCTAGATTAGCCTTCGGGACTTTTAAATCCTTTCTATTATAAAAAAATAGCGCAAGAAGTTTTTTATATAAACTATTCTGAATTAAATTATGAATAATGTCTTTGAGATTGTTGATAAAACAGGTAGAAAGATACGGCTAACAAAAGAGAGATGGAAACATATAACCTCGCCAGAATTCTTACATCCTTATATGACAAATTATCTTGAAGAAATAAAACAGAGTCTGACAAAGCCAGATATTATAATTCCTCATAAGTATAATGATATGAAGGCAAATTATTACAAATTTATTAAGGATAGAAAACAATATTTACTTGTTGCAGTTAATTATTTAAATGGAGAAGGATTTATTAATACATCCTTTATAACCTCAAAAATAAAGAAACGATGATGCAAAAAAAATTAAATATATATTATGATACAGAAGCTGATATACTAGAGGTAACTATAGGCGAGCCTTCTTCCTGTATTTTTGATGAAGTTGATGATGATTTATTTGAAGCAAGAGATGAAAAATCAGGTGAATTGAAAGGTTATAAGGTTTTTAATTTCATAAAAAGAGGCGGATTTGAAGGAGTAAAAAAGATAAAGATTCGTCTGCCCGCCAGTGTTAATATAAAACCTAATTCAGAGTTGTAATAATATACAGGTTTCGGTTGATTTTAATGAATCTTTGAGAGCAGGATAAAATAAAATGGAACACCAAACCTATGGTATTTATTATGATGAAGAAGGAGATTTCTTAGAGATAACTTTCGGTGAACCGCCAGAAGCAGAGTATACTAATGAAATAGAAGAGGGAGTTTTTATAACAAGAAATGGAGAAACAAATGATATTTATAGCATAGGTATATTAAGTTTTAAAAAGAGAGCGCAAATACTTAAAAGATTATTGAAGCAGACTAACAAAAGTCTGCCAACTGAAATTGATATTTCTTGATAAAAATTAAGGTGAGTAAAAATGAAGGGACAAATGAGTATTTATTATGACGAGGAAGGAGATTATTTAGAAATTTTTATAGCTGGGACAAGCCCAACATATGGCGAAGAAATAGGAGATGATGTAACATTATTTAGAAGTGAATCAACCAATGATGTTATTGGTATAGGTATACTTAACTTTAAGAAAAGAACGAAATCACTTCAAGATATAAAACTTAATCTCCCCTTTGATGTTAATTTTTCTACTTTGAAGGTTTAATTGGGAATAGATATGTAAAGTGATTACATTTTAAATGGATTAAAACTTTGTCTTTTGCCTGTTAAGGGATTTATCCAAGTTTGTCTACCAGAACTCTTTTTTCTTTTAGGTTTTTTCCCACTGATTTTTTTGGTTTTTTTTGTCACAAATCCCATCTTTGTCTGAACATGTTTCAAGTTTTTGCTTCCTTTCATTCTATTACAATCTCTATGAGCCAAGTCCATTTTAGTTCCACCTTTGCTGTAAGGGGTAGTATGATCAAGTTCTAAATCCGATTGATTAATTATTCTGCCTCCACAAATATTACACTTTCTTCCATATTTAGAAGGATGCTCCCAAACATACAACCTTTCTTTAGCTGTAAGAAGTAGCTTTCTTCTTTTTAGGAGAACTAGATGTTTACCTAATATATTAATTTGTTTACCTATCAATATTTTATCAAAAGGATTTGACATAATAGCTCATATTTTTTATAATATTTAAATCTTTATAAAAAAATAGCCCGCCAATGTTTTTCTCGGCGGGCTAGAAAAAGTTCAGACTAAGGGAAAAATATAATCTGAAAACCCAAACAAATTTATTTTAGCAGTCATTTGCATCTATCTGTACACGTGTATTCCTAAATCAGACATTGCTGGCATAGGTTCTCTTGCGTCATCCATGGATCTTCCAAGGATATATGGACTTTTCACTCCTGTCATAATTGTTATAACTCGCACTTTTCCTGCAAAATCCTTGTTAATTCTAGCTCCAATAATCACCTGTGCTTCAGGGCTGATGTTCTCTGTTATCAATTGTCCGATTGTGCTGAATTCTTCCAGCTTCAAATCCGGACCGCCTGTGATATGAACTAGCGCTCCTGTCGCTCCTCTGTAATCCACATCCAATAATGGATGGCTCAATGCCTGCTTTACAGCTTCTTCAACTCTTGCCTGGGTGTCAGCTTCTCCTATTCCAATGACAGCGACATCTCCGTTTTTCATAATAGCAGAGACATCTGCATAGTCAAGATTAATCAATGATGGAAGAGTAATTGTCTCCACAATTCCCTTTATCATTGTACTAATCAGCTCATTGGCAACAGCAAAAGCCTGCTCTATTGGCAAGTTTCCAGCTATATCTACAAGCCTGTTGTTATCAATAACAATTACAGTATCTGTCACTTCTCTCAATTCCTGCAGTCCAAATTCTGCCTTGTCAATTCTTGCCTTCTCGCATTCAAATGGCATTGTTACAACTCCAATCACAACAGCTCCTGATTCTTTGGCAAGCTGTGCAACAACTGGAGCAGCTCCTGTTCCTGTTCCTCCGCCCTCTCCTGAAATTACAAAAACCATATCAGCTCCAGAAACAGATTTCTTTATGTCAGAAACAGCCTCTTTCGCAGCTTCTCTTCCTTTTGCAGGATATCCCCCGCATCCCAGTCCTCTTGTCAATTCCTTTCCTATCAATAATTTCTCATCTGCTTTTGTTATGCTTAAATGCAATGCGTCTGTATTCAATCCATAAACAGTTGCTCCGCTGATTCCCTTGTTAAAAAGCCAGGTTATTGAGTTGCACCCAGCTCCGCCAACGCCGAAAACTTTTATATTAGCCTTGCCAGCTCTTAGCTCATCAAAATTAATGCTGTGCAACGCTGCATTTTGAATTGCCTCTTTTGCAAAATCTAATGGCATTTTGTTATTTTATCCTCCTTTCATTAGCAAAAGGTTTATAAACCCTTTATACTTTATATTACCAACTAGAAAAAGTAGTAATTTGGATTTAATTCATCCCTTAAATGAATTAAATCTTCTCCCCTTATTAAATATATATAAACACTGCTTCTTTAAAAATCTTTTGATAGTATTGTATATGTTATATTTATTAAAAATCATATCTCTTAATGCTTTTTTTCCAGAATAACAGCATTAATGCCGTGTGACTTGCACAATTCAACAAATTTCTTTGCATCTTCTGATGTTCCAATAAACTCGCCATAATGCATTGGTATTGCAATAGAAGGTTTTATAATCTTTGCAGCCTCTACAGCCTCATCTGCGTTCATTGTAAACTTTCCTCCAACAGGCAATAATGCGATAAATTCATTTCCTTTTTTTCCATATCCTGTAAGTTTGCTCATCTCTGGAATTACATCTGTGTCTCCTGCATGATAAAATACAAGGTTTCCTATTTTTACAACATATCCTACCCATCCTTCATTTTTAGGATGAAAATTTTTTCCAATGTTATATGCGGGATGCACTTCAATTTTAATGCCGAAATCAACAGAATCCCCTGGCTCAACAAGTTTCATCTCTACTTTCTTGTCAATCTTTGTAATCTTGCTTTGAGCATCAGCTGGCATAACAATGAATGTTCCGTCTCTTACAATCTTGCGCAAGTCCTCCAAGCTACAATGATCGTAATGGCTGTGAGTAATAAGAACAATATCAGCATGCTCATGAGTGTTTCCTATCTTAAAAGGATCAATGTAAATCACCTTCTCGCCTTTAATCATAAATCCTGCATGTCCTAGCCATTCAACCTTTACATTGCCAAATTCCATAAAAATTAAAAGATATGAACATTTTTAAGGGTTTGTATGATTGCAGTATAAAAATATTTATAATTCCATAAAAATTGCATTATTATGCGTAATTTAGCAAGATTATTATTAATTCCTTTTATACATTTACAAATATCATGTTATAGCCCTCAACCTATAAAACATCAAAACGAATATGTTGCTACATATCCAAAAAACAACTATCAAGTAATAGAATTCAAAAAGCATGATCAAATATATAAAGTTGGATTATTTCTATTTAATGAATTCCAAAAAAGACAGCATTTAATCGACTCAAGATACAGAAAAGGATTGGAAAATCCTGATAATGTTCTAAAAATAGTTGATTTAATAGATACAGACAATAATAAAATAATATCTATCCTAGAAATAATATCTGCATTTAACTCAAAAGAAGTTGAAAGGCAACTTGATGAAATTCTTCTTGAAAAAGAGTTTACAAAGACTCAATCAGCCCAGCAGCCTTAAACACAATATCTTCATTTTCAGCCTGTATCTGCAGTCCAATAGGCAATCCATTAACAGACATTTTAGGCATTGACAAAGCTGCAATTCCTGCTAAATTTGCAGGGCTTGTCAAAGCATCATAATTATACATATCCTCAATTTTTATGCTTGCTCCAATTTCATGCGGCAATCTTGGGACAGTTGGTGAGAGAATGCAGTCAACGTTCTTAAAAACTTGCAAGAATTCCTTTCTTATTAATTCCTTAACAGCAAGTGATTTTCTATAATAACGGGAGGCATGCTCTGCCTTGCTAATCATTCTTCCGCCAATAATTCTGCGCATTACCTCTGGCCCGCAAACCTCTTCTATCCTTGCACCATACTTTCGTCCATCAAATCTTCTTGTTGCAGAATAAAACTCAACATAAACAAGCGGAAAATATGTTGCAATTGCTAAATCAATATAATTAATCTTAACTAATTTTATCTTATACCTGTCTCCAATCTTTTTCAACAAGATTTCAAATTCATTCTTCACATCTTTATCACAAGGCAAATTCAAATATCCAAATACAATATCTTTTTTCTTGCGATGCTCACTATCCAGTTCCGATGCCCTATGGAATGGGCTAGTTGTTGCATCTTTTTCATCTTTTCCTTTGATAATATCAAAAAGAAGCCTGCATCCTTCCAAATCACTAGCTAATGTTCCAATTTGATCTAAACTCATTGCCAAATCGATTAATCCGTATCTGCTCACAGAGCCATAAGCGGGCTTTAATCCATACAACCCGCAGTGAGACGCTGGATTTCTTATGCTTCCTCCTGTATCACTTCCAAGAGCAAGATCGCAAAAGCCAGATGCTACAGCAGCAGCGCTCCCAGAGCTTGAGCCGCCTGGAATTAAATTTGTATTTAAAGGATTTTTTGTTGCTCCAAATGCACTTGTCTCTCCACTAAAACCGCATGCGAACTCATCCATATTGCATATTCCTATAATAATGCCGTCTTCGTCTTTAATCTCTTTAATAACACTAGCATCATACCCGCATTTATAATCCTTCAAAGTCAGAGAAGCGCATGACGCATGCATTCCTTTCACATTAATATTTGCCTTCACGCCAATCACTAATCCAGCAAGTTTTCCAGCTTTCCCGGATTTTATCTTCTTATCAGTCTCTTTTGCATCATTAACTGCATTCTTACCAATCTCAAGAAAAGCATTAATCTTCTTTCCTTTTTTGTCATTCTTCTCAATTTCTTTTAAAAATCCTTTTACATTTTCCTCTGCAGAAATCTCCTTATTCCGCAATTGCTTTAGTTTTTCAATTATCATAATCCAAGAGACCTAGTCAAATATACCATTGTCAGATAAAACATTTTTTGATCATACTTTCCTTCGTGAGCATCCCAACCACAAAGTTTTGATAATTCTTTTTTATGTCTCGTTTGTTCTTGATAAGGATTATTATTAGATGAAACCCTTCCATGTTTTTTGCCCTCTTCTACAATAATTCTACAAAGAGTAATACTTCTATTATTTTCTTTAAAATACCTTTTAATATCGTCTCTTAAAATTGAATAAAGTTCTTCCAAAGACATTGTTATAGGGCTTTTCATATCCATTCTCCTTTCTCAGCAACAATGCAATCACCCTTCTTTTTTGGGGCGTTTTCAAAAAAGATTTTTCTAAATTCTTCATCAACTAGCGATGCCTTCGTTCTATCCAATTCCGATGCCCTATGGAATGGGCTCTCGTCCCTTACAAAATCCTCTCTTTCAACAAAAACCTCTCCAACCTTCTCCTTAACACTATCAAGCTTCCTGCCAAAATCCTCCAGAATCCCAGAAACTCTTTTCTCCAGCTCATTTCTGTCCTGCTCGCTCAATCTTCTCCATGTAAATTCGCTTGCCATATTTATGATAAGGTACGCATCCTTATAAAGATAATCTTAGAATATCACAAACTCTTTGTGCTTTACCTTGCACTAAAGTGCAAGGTTTGTTTAGAGTTTGTGTGACAGAAAACAAACGACAGAGTTATCTCCAGCTTTAAAAGCAGGAGTTTGTTTTCTGTATCAGAAGTTTTTCTTTAATTTTTTACGGCGTAACCCTTTCAGGATCTCTTGGGAGAAGTATAGCTTCTCTTATGTTATCAAGATTCAGCATTCTTTGCGTAATTCTATCTAATCCAAAACCAACCCCACCATGAGGCGGAACTCCAAATTTGAAAATATTTGCATAAGTAGGATCAACCTTAAGTCCTTTTTCTTTAGCCTGCTGCTCTAAAATCTCTAGTCTATGTTCTCTTTGAGCACCTGTTGCAATTTCAACCCCATTATAAAGCAAGTCAAAAGATAAAGTTACATCTTTGTCATTATCGGGTTTCATATGATAAAAAGGCCTTTTACTCCACGGATATAATGTAACAAAAACAAAATCCTCTCCGTATTTTTTCTGTATAATATCGCCCAAAAGCTTTTCAGATTCTGAATCCAAATCATCATCCTCATCTAAATTCTTTCCTTTTTCTTTAAGAAGGTTCTTGGCTTCTCTCATTGTTATACGCGGTATCTTGCTAGGAATTTTTAGCTTTACCCCCAACATATCTAGCTCCTTTTTACATTCATGAGATATGTCTTGAATTATTTTTTTCATCATTTCTTCAATAACATCCATTATATCATTAAAATCCTTGATAAATCCCATCTCAAAATCAACCCCTGTAAATTCTGTCAAATGCCTTATTGTATGAGATTTTTCAGCCCTATATACAGCACCTATCTCATAAACTTTTTCAAATCCTCCCACCACAAACATCTGTTTATAAAATTGGGGACTCTGTGCAAGAGAAACAGGCTTGCCAAAATAATCTACCTTAAAAACATCTGCACCTGATTCAAGACCAATTGTTGTTAATTTAGGAGTGTTTATATTCATAAATCCCTTGCTATCAAAAAAGTTTACAACGCTCTTATAAATCTCTGACCTTACCTTAAATATAGATAAAATCTTTTTTCTCCTCGTATCTAAAAATCTCCAATCAAGTCTTTTTGGCAGCTCTGTTTTTGAGAAATCAGAAACATCAATTGGAAGAGGATGTTCTGCCTTTGACAGAATTGAGATTCTGTCTGGAATTATCTCCTTGCCACCAGGGGCTTGCTTGCTTTCCTTAACTTTTCCATGAACAGCAATAACACTCTCTCTAGAAAGCTTTGTCATCAGCTCAAATACATTCCGTGCTTTTTAAAAGCATCATTGATTAGTGTTCTCTCGCCTTTAATTTCTCTTTTACTTTCTTTAGAAATTTCCTTTCTTGCAGCTTTCTTCATAGCTCTTTTAGAAAACCCTGATTTTTAAGGTTTTGCTAACCCAAAATCCTTTTTAAAACCTAAAAAATCTTTTGATTTTTGATGGGACTAAAAAGATCATTTTATGATTCTTTTTAGTATCTCCATAATATCCTTGCCAGAAACCTTGCCTTTAAATCTCTGCATTGCAAGCCCCATATATGCATTTATTGAAAGCCCTGGCTTTTCTTTCACTATTTTCAAAATCTCTTCTTCAACCTTTTCATCAGCCTTCTCAATTTTCAATGCCTCTGATACGCTCTTGCCTTTTGCAATATCAGTTAAAATAGCGCGGGCATGACTCTCGTCAATCTTTTTGTCCCTTACATTATCTAAAATCAATTCCAATATATCTAAATGCAGCAATTCTTTCAGTTTCTTTTCAGAAATCTTCTCTTTAACAGCAATCTCCCTTGGCCATAAAACAAGCAATTTAGCTATTAAGTTTGGATTTTTATATACATTTAATAAAGTCTTATAATCCTCTAATTTATTCTCTTCCAAGATTAGTTTTATCATTTCTTGATTCAATCCCTGTTTTTCTAAGTCCTGCCTTAGCTCAGATTTCAGTCTTGGCAAACCCTTTTTCACCTCATTGATAAAATCCCTGCTAATATAAAGCAAAGGTAAATCAGTTTCAGGATACATTCGTGCAGCACCTGGCATTGGTCTTAGAAATGTTGTTGTCCCATCTGGATTTGCCTTCCTTACCTCTGCAACACTATTTCCTTTTTTTACTAATTCCTTTTGTCTTTCAACTTCTATTTCAATGGTTTTTTGAATCAAAGCAGGCTCTTGCACTCCTTTAATCTCAATTCTCTTGCCGCCTTCTATAGAAAGATTTACATCCTGTCTTATTGTTCCAATACCCCTCTTAACATTACATGCCCTCAAAATCTCGCCAAGATGCAGTGCAACTTCCTTTGCCTGAATTGCAGTTTTTATATCAGGATCTGTTGCAATCTCTATTAGAGGAATGCCAAGTCTGTCTAATCTGTAAATAGTCCTATTCTTTTCCTGTTTTATTATTCTTGCAGAATCCTCTTCCAAGCACACAGTTGCAATTCCAACTCTTCCAGATGTAGTTTCAATATACCCATTTTTAGCAATGAGAGCTGTTCTCTGAAATCCGCTTGTATTTGAGCCATCAATAACTGTTTTTCTCATTATTTGAGTATAAGGAATAATCTCGCAATTCAGGAGCAATGCAATCTTTAATGCAATGCCCAAAGCCTCTTTATTAATATCATGACATGGCTCTTCATCCAAATCAACCAAACACACATTATCCTTATAACATTCATAAATAAATTCCGTCTTCTTCAAAGATTCAAAGCGAGCTGCCTCATCAACCTCTCCACTTTCTCCAGGAACAGGATGCATCCTTCTGTTTATAACATATTCAGGATTATCGCTCCTTAAAACAGACGGGCATTCGCAGAATAATTTTCTTGTATTCAATTGCTGGTGTAGTTCTAATCCGGATTTTAGCTCCATGAATAATTCCTCCGATGCCCTATGGAATGGGCAATTAATAAATTTATGTTTAGAAGTTGTGTTATCTCATTCTCCTGACCCTTTCTAAAATCCCGTCTTTTTTCTTCCTGCTTGTATAAGTCTTTCCAAATCTAACAAGTATCGGATTAACCCTGCGCCAGTAATTCTTAGGAAATAACTTTTTCAAATCCTCCTCAATATTTTCTGGCTTATTGTGTGATGTCCATCCTAGTTTTTGTGAGATATAAGAAGCATGCGTGTCAATTCCTATTGCATCTCTCCCATGCTCAGAAAGAAACACATTTGCTGTCTTCCTTCCAACTCCAGGCAATTCTATCAGCTTATCAAAATCATGCGGAGGATTTCCATCATATTTATCAATTAAAACTTTAGCGCAATTCACAATGTTTTTTGACTTTGTCTTGTAAAAATTAATTGGCTTAATAATCCTTCTAACATCCTTTAAATCTGCATTTGCAAGTTTCTCAGCAGAATCATACTTATCAAATAATTTATCTGCAATTGGTATTGTTGTCTCATCCCTTGACCTTGCTGACATAATAGTAGAAATAAGCGTTTTCCATGGCTTGTCCCAGTGCTCAGCAGCAAGCCTCATATTTCCACCGAGTCTTTCAAGTTCTTTTATCTGTTTTATTGCAAGCTCTCTTTTGCTCATGTGTCAAAGAAATAAAAAACAATTTATATATTTATTTGAACGTTCTTTCAAATTCTTTGAATTTCTCATAATCAACATATAAAACAGGATTTCTCGATAGAGTTTCTTTAACAATATCATCATCTATAGGCATTCTTGCTTCTCTTGAATAATTAATAAGATTAAGTGCATCTAAGTTATGTTTATGTTTTTTAAGGGATATTTTAGTGATTAACAAATCTTCAGGTCTCATAACTCGTAAAGATACATCAATACCATCTGCATAAGGAATTTTAACATCTCTTGCTTCAAATAAAAATTTTGCGTAAAGCTCTGAATCTAGTTCAGATAAATCACCATTTCTAGCGACATCTCTTGCTTCTCTACATATATTGACATCAATAGGCTTGTCTCCATCCTGTATATCATACATTCCTAATGTATATTTAGGATGACTAATACCATGTCTAACCTGCTTCACAGTAATTATTGCTTTTCCGCTGATTGAATCAAATTCTGCATCAACAAGTGAATCAAGAACAGACCTTATTCTTTCTTCTTTCATGGTTTTTCTCTGTTCATTAACAGAATTTAATCTTGCATTTAATTCAGCTCTTCTCTCCTGCTCATTTCTGTCAAGCGCTGCTATTTGGCTTGGTCTTAACATTTTCTTTGTTCTTTCATATTTTGCAGCAGCTTCTTTGTCTTCTTTCTGCAATAAACCAATCTTTTCTTTATATCTAGAATCTTGTGGAAGCCCAAATGCAATATCAACATTATCAGTTGATCTTATATAATTAGATAAATCAATTTCCCCAGATATTAGTAAATCCGATAAAGTTGTGCCATGAACAATGCATAAATAATCTGCCATATGTACTTGAGTTGCAACACCTCCAACAAATGCATAAGGAATATCATTTGCAGAAACAGCTTTACCCAAGCTATTCAAAAATGTCAAAAATCTTTCATCTGAAATATCAAACCAATTGTTTGCCATATTAAACGGGAAAGGTTATTATTTATAAATATTATGTGACTAAACTTTCCTAAATTTATGCAGTCTAGTTTTTACAAGGCTGATGAAATTATGCGAGGGAAATAATCCTATTCTGTCCTCTCCAAAATGCTCAATTCCATTTTTAATATGCTCAAGCAATAATGCCTTCTCATTATTATTCAGGTTTGATATAATCCTGCTGGGATTGTATCCTCTTTTCTCAAGAATGGACAGCAAAGTGAGAATATCATATGAATGTAATGGCTCATCAAAAGGGGCGTCTATTTTTCCTTTTATAAGTGAAATAGGGCTGCCAACCTTGACATTTATTCCAAAATGTGTATTTGTTTCAGGAGAGAATCTTGTTTTGAAATCACCTGTATAAAAATCTATTTTGCATTCTTGCTCATGATCTTCAACAAGTTTTAATGTTCTTTTATCCTTAAGGTTGGGACTTGGCATATCGCTGCTGACAGAATACCCTCTTTTAAGCGCAGTTTTTACTTTAGGAGTTCCAGCCATATCAATATCATCAGAGCCTCTCCATACTCTTGCCATTTCAGAGCCGTACGCCTTCATAATATGAGACAAAACAGCATATCCTCCGAAAATAACATATTCGTTGTCTAATTCAGAATTATGAAGCATGCTTGCAATATCTAAAGTATATCCTAAGACATTTCTAGTCGGCTCTTTTAAATCTTTGAATATCTCCAAATACAATTCTATATTTTTATCCTCTCCTCCTGCTAGTAAATCATCTAAATGACTGAATGACATATCTACTTGCCTCCATCACTCTGTTTTTTATTTTCTATCCTCCAATTTTATATCATATGATCTTACATTTCTTCTTGGAGTAAATGCGCTTTCTGCGAGCTTTTCAAGAGTTGAAAGCGGAACTTGTCCATTAACAACTAATCCGTCTCTATTAACCTTGACAGTTATTGGAATATCTTTTATTCTGCAATAAGCGCGTATCATTCTATCATAAATATAAAGAACTCCTCTGTCTCTTGCATCAACTTCCACATATGCTGTCTGATTTTCCATAAAAAATCAAACAAACTCTCCTTTTTAAACCTTTCTGTTTGTTACCACGAAGAAGTTACATAATATCGCATAAATTAACAAACCGAAAAGAGCGCTGCGATTCTCACGACATTGAATGGGGAATCGTGCCTCGCTTCGGCGGGTTTCGCGCTTTTTTTATTCCACATAAATTATTTAAATAGCATTTAGCAAACATTCTCAATAGCCCTGTAGTACAGCGGTCAAGTATGCGAGGCTTTGGACCTCGTGACCCAGGTTCGAATCCTGGCAGGGCTATTATAGTTTTCTACCTTCCTAGAGTTTCTTATCTAGCGATACTATCAGTACTATCCAACTGCAATGCCCTATGCAATGGGCTAGTTCTCTGTGTCTGCGATGCCCTATGCAATGGGCTATGCAATGGGTGTAGCATCAAAAACCTTATAAACAATATTTTTCTAATTTAGTTATGCAGATAAGAGAGACAACAAGGCAGGAGATTGAGGAAAAGGCATCAAAGATGTCTGATTTTTTGAAGATGGAATACCTTGAAAAATGCATTAAATCTCATATCTCTCTTGATATCAGGAAATTTGCCCATACGCTGCTTTCTGACTTGTATGAAAAAAGAAGCATGTATGTGGAATCTGCAAAGCACAAGGCAGCTCTTGCAGAACTTACAACAACATTCAAGGACAAAAAGAACGCGTTTGTTCAGGAGGCAGAACTCTGGATAAAAGCGTCTCATTTTCTTGAGGCAGACAATGCTGTCAAAAAAGCGCTCGCATGCTCAAATACAATTGAAAAGCAGGAAGTCAAGAATATAATAAAGCAGATATACAAAAATCATGCAACTTTATCTCTTAAAAACCAGAAAAATGCTGCTGCATTAAAATTCTATGAAAAACTCTCGTCATTTGAATTAACAGACGAGGAGAAAAAAGATATGCAGAGAAATCTTCTCTTCCTTTATGATAAGCTTGGAAAAGTCCGTGAATACTACAAAGTCAAAAAAGCATTGGAAGAATAGTTTTTATGACCAAAAACTGAATCTTAGATTACCCAATCAAAAAAGCCCTCTTATTTCTATGGAATTTATTAAAAAGAATAAAAAAGAAAAAGAATTAAAATTGTTCTTGTGTATCTTCGTCGTCCTCTGATATGAAATCAATATCGCTTAAATCAAGAGACTCTTCAAAGACCTCTTCCTCCATTTTGTTCACCATAATTGAAGATATATGCCTCTTTATAAATCTTATCTATATATAATAATTAAAATATATATTTACAAAAAATCAGGCAAAGCTTTTTAAACCGGCAATTCCAAGAGATGTCATCAAAGAAACCTATATATAGGATGATTAATTAAATTCACATCACTATCATGCTAATTTTGGGTCGCAGGATCCTAGCATCATTCAGTGTAATAAGTAATGGCAAAAATAAGTCCAGTATCTATAAAATATAATATAATAGCTCATTTTGAAGCAGATGGAGTGTTGGAAAAGCCAGATATAATTGGAGCTGTATTTGGACAGACAGAGGGGCTTCTTGGCTCTGATCTTGAGATGCGTGAGCTGCAAAAAGAAGGCAAAATAGGTAGGGTTGAGGTTACTCTTAAAACAGAAGATGGAAAAACAAAAGGCACAATCGAGGTGCCGTCTGCTCTTGACAAGGCAGAAACAACAATCATAGCAGCAGCGCTTGAAACAATAGAGAGAATAGGCCCAAGCAATGCAAAAATCGAGATAGAAAAGATTGAGGATGTCAGATCAAACAAGAGAGCGTATATTGTTGACAGGGCAAAACGGCTTCTTGAAGTCATGGAGAAAAATGTTCCAGAATCCCGTGAGATGAAGGAAAATGTCAGAATCTCTACAAGAATGACAAAACTGCATGAGTACGGAGAAGAAAAACTGCCTGCTGGTGATTTATCCTCAGATGAGATAATTGTCGTGGAAGGTAGGGCAGATGTGATTAATCTTATCAAAAACGGAATAAATAATGTCATTGCAATGGACGGAACTATCCTGCCAAAAACAATACAAGAGCTAAGCAGGGAAAAAAAGATAACATTATTTGTTGATGGAGACCGAGGAGGAAAGCTGATTGTCAAGAATGTAACTGCAAATGCAGATATAGATTACATTGCAATAGCCCCTGATGGAAAGGAGGTAGAAGAGCTAAGTGCAAAAGAGATGCTTGCATGCTTAAGAAAAAGATTTCCTGCAAGGCAGAGGCTGAATAATGAAATAGAGAAAGTCGTAGAACATGAAAATAACAAGGAAATAACTCCTGAAGATAAAGAAAAGCTAAAGCATCTGCTTGAACAAGTAGAAGGAAAAAGAAAAGCACTTTTACTTGACCATGATCTTAACATAATAAGAGAGGTGTCAACCAGAAATATCAGTGCCGCTTTGTCAAAAATGATAAATAAGGTTTTTGCAATGGTAATGGATGGTATTGCTATAATGCCGATGATAAATGCTGCTGAAAAGGCAAATTGCAAATACATTGTTGCGAAAAGCTTCTCCCAGATTACAGAAGAAATCAATGTAAAACTTCTTAGCTTATAAAATGGAATTAAAAGTATCAATGCAGGACTTTGAAAAAGAGCTTTTAAGTGCAGAGGATATAAGGTTATTTTATAAAAAGCATGTTAACAGGCTTGTAAAAGATGGAATGCCAGAAGCAGATGCACAATCTAATACCTTGGATAATATTGCCTATGTATCAAGAGATAAAAGTCATGAATTTCATAAAAAACTAATATTTTATATACCGGAAATTGCGCCATTTCTAAGATTAAATGAAGATTATAAAAACTAATAATGGAAAAGGAACAAACACTTGTTTTGATAAAGCCAGATGGTGTAAAACGCGGGCTTGTAGGCGAGATTATTAGAAGACTTGAATCTCGTGGCTTAAAGATTGTTGCTTTAAGCATGGAGTGGCCTACAAAAGAGCAGATAGACAAGCACTATCCAAAAACAAGAAAATGGATAGAAGGTCTTGGGAAAAACACTGCAAAAAGCTACAAGGAATTCAATATTCCATCAACATTGCTTGAAGATTACGGAACAGATAATCTTCATGAAATAGGGAAAAAAGTAAGAGAATGGCTTATTGAATTCATAATATCAGGCCCGATTGTAAAGATGGTTGTGCAGGGACTGCATGCGATAAAAATGGTAAGAAAAATTGTAGGGCCGACTGTTCCTGCATTTGCAGAAGTAGGAACAATCAGAGGAGATTTTTCAATTGACTCGCCTGATTTAGCAAATATAAAAAGGCGGGCTGTTCATAATTTAATTCATGCCTCTGGA
This sequence comes from Candidatus Pacearchaeota archaeon, assembly GCA_016188895.1. Taxonomy (GTDB): domain Archaea; phylum Nanobdellota; class Nanobdellia; order Pacearchaeales; family GW2011-AR1; genus JACPGZ01. The sequence continues at coordinate 10,111 of JACPGZ010000018.1, read as the reverse complement.
AACAAAGAAGAAGCTGAATACGAAATCTCTCATTGGTTTACAAAAGAAGAGCTTAATTCCTACAGCACAATTCATGAGCAGTTCATGACTCAAGAGCGCAATCAATAATTCTAAAAAGCCTATTAATTCTATTAATATATGCTCCCATAGTTCAATGGATAGAATGATTCCTTGCGGAGGAATTGATCGGGGTTCGAATCCTCGTGGGAGCATTTCTCTTAAATCTATCGTTATACAATCATACAATGCCCAATTTCTTCTTATATTCTTCTAAACGATTTTTATAAATCTTAATTAATTTTATATTCTCTACATCCTCTTCCAATAAATTCATCTTTTTTTCTAAAGCATTAATAAGGCTTTTATCTATTTCTTTTATGTGATATCTTCCTCTATCAATTTTATTTTCTTTAATATCTAATTCTATCTTTAGAAAATGTTCTTCTATCTCCTTTTTCAAGCTTTCAATTCCTTTCTCTAATCTATGACTTCTTTTTGCCATGCTCCATATTTCCAATTCTCTTTTTTATCTCATCTATTAAGGCCCTTGCATCTTTAACAGATACAACTTTCTTAGGTATTGTATCATTCTTAATCCTTAGATAAGCCTTATATGATTCCTCATTCGCAATTTTATTTATTAGATAGATAAACTCCTTATTGGATGGAGTTTTATTATTCTTTAAACATTCAATTAAGTACAATTCTCTCAACCTTAAAACTATCGAATATAAAGTTTCATCTAATACCTTTTCTTCCAGTTCTTCATCAATATCTACAAATCCCTTATTGATTCTTGTTATAGACTTTATCTCATTAATATACTCTTTTGTCGAAATGCCTTTAACTTTATTTTTATAATATTGCAAAATATAATTATTTAAAATCACCTTTGCCTCATTAATCAAAGAAGCCAGATAAAGGCTTTTTGTAATTGACTTTTCAAATTTGCTCTTTGAGATAAAAACTATCTCATATTTTCCTACTTTTATCTGCCTATCAATATTATCAGTCACAACCAAAACATCAATATCGCTATCTTCTGTTTCTTCTCCTCTCGCATAGCTTCCAGCTAAAAAAATGCCAATTGTGTTTTTTAATAAATCCTTTTCTTCCAAAATTTCAAATATTTCCTCTGTAATAGATCTCTCGATAAGCTTTATGGATACTTTCTTGTCCTTCCAATTACTGGGAAGAACAACCCCAGCAGAATTGCCCAATTTGAATGCCTGCTTAATTATCTCATATTTCATGTTTATACATGTATAAACATATTTATAAACCTTGCGGCAAAATTGCAATAAGGTTTTAATCGGGGTTCGAATCCTCGTGGGGGCATGAATCCTTAGGATCAGAGTAAATATTTATATAAATATGAATAATACAAATAATTATGGACAAAATAATAAGAAGAGCATTTATTGATTCAGTTGGAACTGCTGTCTATATAATTATAGTGGTATCATTTATATTTTCTCTTCGAGTTTTAGCTCCAAAAGAAGATATAATAATCATTCCAATTGCCATGCTTTTGCTCTTTGTCTGTTCAGCAGCCATAACAGGATTCTTGGTTTTTGGAAAGCCAGTAATGTTATATATAGATGGAAAAAAGAAAGAGGCAATTTCATTATTAAGCTACACTCTTGGAATACTAGCCCTCATAACTCTAATATCCTTTATTTTCTTAATAGCATATAATAATTTATTTTAAGCAGTATAATATCATTGAGGAAAATGTTAAGGATTTGATCCTTAGGACTAAATCATGGTAGTCCATACTGTTTATAAGTATAAGATACCAGTAAATAATATGGATATAAAACCAAAAACCAGGTTAGGTAAATGGTCGGCATGGTTAAATATTATTTTCTTAATAGTAATTTCTATTTCTGTTATTTCAGTCCTAGTACTTAAAATACTTAATTTTGATGATCATTGGTGGGATGTGACCGTGCCTGTTTCATTCCTCATTGAAATGACTGCTTTTATTACTGGAATAATCTCAGTTACAAAAAACAAAGAACGTTCAGTTTTGGTCTATTTTTCAATTTTTGTAGGTATCCTTACTATCCTTTTTGTTCTCTTGCATAGTTTATTTATCAATGATTAATTAATTTTCTAAACTTTTGAGAAAAAAATTGGGGATTTGATCCTTAGGATTAAGTAATAATAGCATCAACATTTAAAAAACTCCATTTCTTTGTATGAAACATGACACAAGAAATAATCCAAACAATAAAAGAAATCAAAGACCAGATTGTTCAGGCACTTGATGACATATCATCAGAGCTGTCGTCAATATCAGAGAAACTTGAAGATATTTCAAAAAAGATGGATAAATGATTTAATAGTTTAATCACTCTGTGGTATAGAACTAACTATTTCCTCCCTCTCTTCTTCTAATGTTCTAACTATTCCATGATGCTCTAAAAATCTCGGACATAATTGATGATTATCATATCTGCAAATATCATACCGTATTAATTCAAACATTATTACTTCTTCAATTGTGCAGATATGCTCTCCCTTATCATATCTTGGTGGTTCATCTTGCAATATCTCTTGATAATGAGGACATCTTGTATCATAATTTTTTCTTTCCATCTTACTCCTCAGCCACCTGCTCGTCTGTCAATCCGCTCTTGCCAATAAAGAAAAAAGTCTCATTGTCAGGCAGGTTCGGCGAATCAATTAATTTTGCTACCCTGCTAGATTTCTTTCCGCGACGGAAATACAGGCGATAATGCGAAGCGTGTGCAACGATGTTCCCACCAACAGGAGTTGTCGGATCGCCAAACATCATTGCAGGATTTGCCATTACCTGATTTGTAACATAAACAGCAATATTATATTGTTCAGATAATTTAATCAAGTTATGAAGATACTTATTTAATTTCTGCTGCCTGTCTGCAAGCTGTCCTCTTCCTGTAAATTCAGCCCTAAAATGAGCAGTCAATGAATCTACTACAATAAGTTTTATTGGCTCTTTATTCTTTATCATTTCAGCAATCCTATCTATAAGAAGTATCTGATGGTCGCTGTTAAATGCACGAGCAATAAATATATTTTTTAAAACCCTGTCCGGATTTGCCCCAATCGCTTCTGCAATCTGCCTTATTCTTTCTGGGCGAAATGTGCCTTCGCTATCAATATAAACAGCTTTTCCATTTGCGCCGCCTTTATCAACAGGTAATTGCACATTTACAGCAAGAACAAAACCAAGCTGCGAATTATGCATTATAGTTGGCATATTCCCCCCAATAAAAGAATGTCCTTCAGGAACAACAAAATCATAAACATAATCATTATAATCAACTTCCTTAATTTCTTTAATAACGTCCCATTGAACTGTAAATAATTTATTTAATGTTTGTAAAAAAGATATTATCGTATCTCTTCTTTGTTCAAGTTTTTCTAACAGTGCTTTACTAACCTGTATGAGATTCCTACCATCTTTAGGCAATCCTCTTTGAACATAATTTCTTATTCCAGATTTTGTTAGTCCAATATCCCTAGCAATGGAATTAAAAGGAAACGGAATTAAATGATATAATTCCAAAAATTTATTTTTATTATCTATATACTCAACAAGGCTTATTGCTCTATTAACCCTATCTAAACCCTGCTCAAATAAATCTTTAATTTTTATTAATGTTTTATCATTCATACTCCTTTTTAAGGATGAGAAATGAGTTAAATAATCATAAAAGGCGTCTTTACTGTTATTTTTTCTTCCAGTTATCTTGCCTTCCTTACCTCTATTTCCACCAAGTGTCTTTTTATAAATTTCCTGAAAATATTTTATTATATTACCGGTGCATCCATATGCAGTATTTCTAGAGCTATAATTAGCGCTTTTAATTTTGAATGGAATATCATTAAGTTTAATTCTATCTTCTCCTATAATAAATAAAGAATGATACATACCTTTCTCCATTCCTTTCTTATATGTCTTATATTTCTCTCGTTTAGTACATGAGATACCAACTCTCAAAAGAATATAACTCAGTTGTTTTGCTAATTTTCCACTCTTAGTAACTACTTCAAGATGCTTTTCTGCAACCTCTGCATCGCCATCAAAATATCCTGCAAGAAAACTTCTTATTATATTATCACCTGAAGATAAGATTTTATCTGGAATAAATTTATTGCCAGCATTACAATACGATAAATCGCCTAAAATAGATATTGTTGTCTTTCTTATAAGAATAAGAAATATGGGTTCGTGTGAATCTCTTTTAATTTCTCTTATAGTTGGTTTATATCCAAATTTTCTATAAATATATTCAGAAACCCATTCTGATATATTTTTATTCCCAATAGTTATCGATAATGGATTAGCTGTTCCCTCGGCAACAAACAATCCAAGAAAATATGCATCATCTTCCTCTAATTCATTGCTATAATCTCTCTCTCCAATAGAAAGTTGTCTTGGATAAGCAATAATATCTCCTTCTGATAATGATATTCCATATTTCCAAGTAAATCCATTATCAAATGATAAAAGCCTATGAGGTCCACTCATCCTTAATACTCTTCCTCTTTTTGTTTTTATTTCAAATATCTTTTTTACAAACTCTTTATAAAGATATGTCGTTCTTGTTCTTTTTATAGAGTCTCCTACCAATCCTATTACATCAATATTTGTTAATGGGACAATAAAACCATTTTCGCATTTTTTCTCACCACAAATCTTGACATGTTTTCTATAACACTCCTCTATATTTTCTACATTTAATTTCTTATTATCAAAATAAATAGCCTGTGTATCTTTTGCTACACATTTACCCGAACCATAAGCCCCGAAAGCCTCTGTTATAGCCTTTGTCTCAATTCCTCTTCCCCCAAGAAGATTGTCAAGATTCTTGCTTCCAGTTGTTATGCCAAGCACCTCTTTTCTTTTTTCAGCAAATTCCAAGCCATCGCTAAACTCAAGCTTCATCATCTTTCTTGCAGCCTGAATCGCCTTTCTTGCAACAGCCTCTCCCAATCCAGCCATTTCTGCAAGTTCAGCAGGAGAAAGCACTGCAACATTCATAATATCAAAAATCCCAGCTGCATCAAGTTTTGCAGCTGCCGCACTTCCCATGCCTGGCAAATCAGTAATCTTGTATTCCTCGTCTTCTTTTTTAGCTTCCTTTTTTTCCTCAGCCATCTCAACTCCGATGCCCTATGGAATGGGCTATTATTTATAAAGATTATCTGCATACAGAATATAGATTAAGATTCCACGTCAAACCCTAAATGTTCTTTCAAAAGCATTTTTGTAAGTGAAATAGTGGCTCGGTAAGATCCGTCATCATGACCCTCCCCCGAATCTAGCCCACTATAAACATTATGAATCTTTAACCTTCCCTCTAAAGAAAAATTATTCATAACATCAGTAAATTTATCTATCTCATTTATCAGCCCTTCATAACTCTTTTCTTGATTAAAGTTTGGTAAATGAATAACAACAGGTCTTCTATAAGTAAATACTCCGCCCTTAAAATTAGGGAAAGAAAGAAAACTTTTAACTCCTAAATTTTCTTGATGCCCTCTAACAAATTCTCCATATTCAGATAATTTCTCGCATAATGACTGCGAATAACTCATTACCTGCCGCCTATTCTCTTGTTTAGCAAATTTGTCAATTCTCTGAAAACTATGAAACATTCCTTTATGCATCCTATAGTTTCTCCATATAACATCAGGACAATCCTCAATTCTCTTTCTTACAATTTCTTCTCCATAATCACTTGCATAGAAATATATCCTTGTAATATCAATAGGCAATCTCTCTATAATCTTTGGATCATCTGCTAAAACATCAAGATTTGGAACAATAACAGGATCTTGGACAGACAAGCTCAAAGCTCTATAAGCAGAATCCAGCCAGCAGAAAAATTCTAAATCAATTTCAGGAATTTCTTCATTCATGTTCTTAAAAGCTTATCCACTATTCCTTCAAGTAATTTAGGTGGTTCAGGAAGTTGTTTTTGTTGAATCGTTGTCGGATCAAAATCATCTGGAACTTTTCCATTAACAGAAATAATACCCTTTCTTGCATAAAGTGAGGCGTCCCATTCCTTATAGTCATAATAATGATCCCCAGTTTCTGTATGAGGATTTAATTTTGCCTCAAGACATGTAACAACATATCCTTGTTTGATAAAATCTGCAATACCTCTTTTTGCTTCTGAAGTTCCTCTAATATCCTTAAACAGAACAAAATACCATTTTTTATCTTGAGAGAAATGTGAAGGATGAACACATGTTCTAAATGGTTCCACATAATTATAATCACCAAAATGATAGCCGACATATTCTATTTTGGGGATTCCATGGTTATTAGAATCAAATATTAAACTTAAAAAAGGAAAGATATTATATTTAATGCATAATTTAAACATAGTCGAAGCATGTTCTATATCCTGTTGTTTATCCTTTTCAGGATTGCCAGTAGTTGCCCACCGAGGTCTTTGTGGCTCACTTGCTTTAATAAATTCAGGAATATTTGGCTCTAACCATGCAGAAAACTCGCAATTTTGTTCAGAAATATACATAATAAGAGTATTCAAGAATTCAGGATAAGTATAAGTATATCTTTTCTTTGAATCATCCATAAAATATTCAAATTTGTTATCTTTAAAAGAATTATTATCTTATAATGATTACTTCTAAAACAGCACCAAAACAACAAGCATAAACAAATCAACAACTAAGAAAGAGACAAAGATGCTTTTTTCAATGATGCTATTGACAGGAATCTTCCATGAAAGTCTTTTCTTAGAAGGCCAGAATGGCATAATTCCTTCATTTGTAAAGCTATCTGCAAGCAGATGAACACTATAACCTAAAAAAAATGGAAGAGCGAGAATTACCGTAGGATTAAAAAGAGTAAGGATAACTGATACAGCAATGCAGAAGGTAAAGCTGTGAAAAAATCCCCTGTGCCTTGTGAAAAACTGCACAATTCTTGCAGCTTTTGCCCTCCCAACTCTAGAAGATGCAATATCAATATCAGGGAGCATTGCTGCAAACAAACATACAACTGCAAAAATTATCTTGGAATTTACATGGGGTAGAAAAAGCAGTATGAAAAACATTGCAATACCAATATGAGTTTTATACATCATTTATGCCTCGCGATGCCCTCGTTCTATGCAACTCCGATGCCCTATGGAATGGGCGCGGAATGGGCTTATACATCATTTTCCTCTTTTCTCAATTATCAACCATTTTGTATTATTGTACTTGCGAATCAATTAATAGATTTTGCTGCCCGCTCCAATCCTCATCTTTATGGTTCTTAACATACTGTGCCCAATATCTTACAAAATTCAATCTTTCTTCCTTATTATTTCTACCTGGTTTGAGAAATATCCTTATTTCCTTATTATCTGTAATCTTAATTTTTTTCTTGTCTTTCATTATATTTAATTATTTCCTTAAGTTTATTAATTTTATCATAATCAAGTTTATCTTTAAAATCTCTTCAATATGTAACGCATCTTCAATGTCCTTATCAGACTTCAAGAAATATCTTTTAAAAGCTATTTGTCTTTCTAGAGAAGAGATAATTATTCTTCCGCCAGACAATATTACATTTATGCTATCTCCAAACGTTTCTTCATCAATTGCTCTTTTTGGAAATTTTATTTCAAAATTGGGAATAGACGTTTTCTTTCTCGCAAATCTAATTGCTAAACCGTCTTGCAAATAATTAAAAATTTCTTCAACCTTCTCTGCATTAAGACACCAAAAACCTCCATGGTCAAGTGCTTCATATAATTTTGAAAATTCTTTCTCTTCAATCTTTTTAATAAATATATCAATATCCTCAGTTGCTCTCGCTCTTCCAAAAAGTATAGATATATAACCTGAAATAATCACGTAATCAACATATTTTTCCAGAATACTAACAAAATTTAAAACTAATTTATCAATATAACTTAATTTCCTATTTAATTTTATTTCTTTTTTATTGATAAATTCCATGATAATCTTAATTATAAGAATTATAAAAACCTATCTTATTATCTTTTCTCAAGTTTTTCTATCAGCTTGCCAATATCAACCTCCTCTATATCATTAATAACAATCTCCTGTGTATTAAAAAGCTTATTAATCCTTACATTGCCTGAAAAATATGCTTCTTTTCCAAGAATTTCGTCCAGTTTTCTTTCAAAATTCATCTCATTTATATCAATCTTATCAATCCCCTCTTGAAATAAAACTCCGCGAATTGTCTCTGTTCCATCATCAAAAACAACACTTAGCAGGTTTTTCTTTAATGGCACTACCTTTCCATGTATTGTACACTCGCTATCAACCCTCTTTCCGCATTCAGGACAAACATTAAAGCTCTTTAATGGATAAACCTGGACAATTATTCCCCTAAATCTTACATTCTCTCCTGGCTTGAGCTCTGCAATTGATTTTTCAGCATAAGACAAGCTTGCATTTACATTGGATATGATTTCGTTGCTCTTCTTGATGTTTGAAAAACCTGTTAAGTGAAGTTCTCCGTTTCTTATGCTTGCCGAGTTTACCTCAACAATATCCCCTTCTTTTATCTCGCCTCTTTCCAAAAGAGAGATATGATTAGTATCCCATAGCACACTTCTTACATTGCCGGATTCATCAGCAATAATAAAACTGCCTATTTTTCCGCTCTTGCCCTTCTTTTCATAGCTCCTTACAGGAAATAACTTGATAATTTTCCCAACAACATTGACCTTCTTCATTCCGGAAAACAACTCCCCTATTTTAATTCTCTCGCTGTCAAAATTTATTCCGAGCTCTGAAGAAATAATCTGGGCAGCGCCCTCCTTGCTAATCAATCCTGAAAATTTTGCTCTTTTTGCCTCTATCATCCTATCAAGATCATTAAGACTGATCCCTGACACTCGCGAGATTCGTTCAAGAATTTTTTCATAATTGTTAATCATTAAGAACTTAAGAAATGCCCATTTAAAAAAATTGTTGTAAATAAAACATCAGAAACCTTTTTGCATTCCTTAAGCCATTTGCTCCGGATAAGACAAAAAACAGCTGGGGAGAAACCTTTAAATACTAGAATTTATAAAATGAACTATTAAGATTTTATAAGATGAACTATATTTGTCAAACAGGCCAGGATAATAAAAGTTCGTTGGGCGATGGAAAGAATTTTAAAGAGGTGGCGATGGTGAGATGAGTAATGAGTTTGAAGTGGGCTTCGGTCCGCATCTTACACTTGATTTGTATGGCTGCAATAAAGAAAAAATTTCTGATATAAGATTTGTAACCAATCTTATTAATGAACTGCCTGATTTAATAAACATGAAAAAAATATCAGAGCCGAATGTTATATTTTATCCAGGCAGCGAAGGCACATTTGACAAAGGCGGAATTAGCGGATTTGTTCTTATTGCAACATCTCATATCACAATTCATACATTTATAGAGCAAGAGCATGTCTTTTTTGATATTTTCTCATGCAAGAATTTTGATGTAGAAAAGGTAGTGAACTACCTTGTTGAGCAATTTGAGGCAAAAAAGGTTGATAAAAACCTCTTCCAGCGCGGTTTGGAATTCCCAAAATCAATTCCAGTGGTGCAGAAGTTTGTAAAGAAGGAAAGAAATCAGATTAAAAGATAAGGTTTATTATAAATATTCAGAGTGGATAGCCCTTAACCTGCCCAGCGCTCCTGTTCTATTATCAAAGCTATTCTCACGATTATTTGAGAGCGCATTATCGATACTAAGAACATAGGATAAAACATCATGATATAAATCCCCTGCTCTTTCGTTGCTTAAAACATTTTTAATTAATATATCTCTGATACCAACTATATTAATCTCGGGGTTTTCTTCTATAAATCTTATTGATTCATCTAAACTTATCAAAAGTCTGTTATCTAACCCTTCTGCCATAAACCTACTTTATTAATGTGTTTTTAAAACTTTGCAGATGGCTTTAAGATAATTACTCAAGCAGTTATACTTAGGGCTTTGCGTATTAATTCTTCTTCTTGGAATTATAGTAATTAAAGACTTCTAAAATATGCTTAACATTGCCCAAATATAGAATAACCTTCTGTTTAACTTTGCCCCTCTTATCAAGCTTACCCTCAACAACATAATA